>CAXMLU010000759.1:0-2868 GCA_964194255.1 uncultured bacterium | reverse complement strand
CCCTTGCCGAACTGCTTCTCGATCTGACCGAGGGCCATGTCGAGTGCCTTGTCTCGTTCCACCGGGTGCCTTTCTTGTCGATACTTGGAGGACCTCTTCGAGGACCCCGTCTGACCGTGCTGACCCTACGCAGGGGGTATGACAACTACAGCGGTGTAACTCCGCCAGCGTAGTTCCGAACGCCTGTTCGATCAAGCACCGTCTTCCGTCGTCATTCGCGCCGATGCAGCACAATGTGGCGGCATGGCTGCCCCCCGCATCGCCGCCCGCGCCGCCGCTTCTGTCGGGGTGCTGGCCTTAGCTGTTCTCGGATGCGGAAGCAGCCAGAGCCAGCGCACCACCGATCGGTCAGCCGTCCGCCGAGCCGAGCTGGCCATCAGCCGGGCGGCCGCGGGTGTGACCATCCCGGACAACGGATTCGGCAGCGGGGGAAGCAGCGCCACGACCACGACGGTGCCGACGACGGCCAAGGACATCAACCAGACCGTGTGGTTTGCCGGGTTCAAGTTGACGTTGGGTACGGCCACCTTCGGTCCGAATACCTCCGGCGGTGCTCCCCAGGTCAGCATTGCCACCACATTGGAGAACGAGGGCGACGACACCGTCAGCTTCAACGGCGCCGGCGATCTGGCTTCCAGCGGAAAGCACTACATCCTGGACGCGTCCGGGTCCCAGCTGGCTCAGGTGCCGGGCAAGTCAAAGAGCGACGGCAACCTGGTGTTCCCCATCGATGGGCCGTTCACGTTCAACGATGCCGTCCTGACGCTAGGTACTTCCGCGCATCAGCAGGTGACGGTGCCAATCGGATCGAGCGGTCAGCTGGTTGCGCACCGGCCCGTGCCGGTGCCGATCACCGGAACCCTCGTGGCCGGGCCGCTCACGATCACGCCGAAGACCGCAGAGATTCGCGCCGATGTCCCGGCGACACACCAGGAAGCCGACAAGGGCCACAACGCGCTGCTCTTGACCTTTGATGCCACCGATGCGTCAGGGAACAATGGCGTCAACGTTGACCCCTCGATCTTCGTCGTCAATCTGCCGGACGGCACGGCGGCGGCGGCCGATTCCGCCTCCATCGAGATCGTCAACAGCGGGGCCACCAAGCCAGGACTGTTCGCGCGCTTCACCATCGGCGATCCCGTGGCGGGGAAGTACTCGCTTGTGCTGAAGGGCAGGGACGCCAACGCCAATCCGGTGACGGCCACCGTGCCCTTCACTGTCGCCGACCAGGGCAGCGGCGCCACCGCGCCGACCACAACCACAAGCGCGCCTTAGGTCAGCCGGGGAAAGGGCGAGTGCAGCTCACGCCGGTGCGGCGGGTACCGTCGTCGAGGGCGGAACGGGAACGGTGAGGCCGAGCTTGGCCGCGAGGTTCGTCACCTCAGACTGGTAGAGGGCGGAGAACCGTGGGTTCTCGCCGAGCACGATCGAGAGGTCCTGTTTTGCCGCGGCAATGTCGCTGCGAGCATTGGCGATGGCCGCGGCATGGAACCGCAGCAGCGGATCATGAGACCCGAGGGCAAGCGCCAGATCCATCTCCCGCGCCGCTTCGTCGAGGCGGCGGAGCTTGTAGAGGTTCCACGCCACCACCTCGTGTCCCAGGTAGCTCGGGCGGACCTTGAAGCCGGCTCTGGCCCGAGCGAGAGTGGCGGAACTCGGCGTGTGATCCGCGTCGAACAACGCCAACTCCAGATCTACGTTCACGCCGTTGGCCTTGTACAGCTTCTCGATGGCGCCAACCAGTTGATAGGCCTGGCTGCCCGCCGCCGCCTGCCCCGCCGCGGCCAGGTCGTCGCCTTCGGCGATGGCGTATTCGGCCAGCGGCTGGATGTCGATGACCTGAGCCAGCAAGCGCGCCGCGTCGGCCGGCCGGCCCTCGGCGACGAGGGCCTTTGCCCGCCCCGCCTTGGCCGCCGCGAAGCCGGGGAACGACCGGTCGGCGGCATCGAACTGCGACTCGGCCCCGGCCAGGTCCCCCGACGTCAGCAGGAGCGTTCCCAACTGGACCTGCACATAGGCCACGTTCTCGCCTCCGGCCGTTCCGCCCGCGGTCACCGCCTGCGTCATCAACGTGATGGCGCCCGGCAGGTCTCCGCGCAGCTCCTTGGCGAACGAGGCGCGGGAGAGCGACGGAAGATCGGGACGCAGATCCAGCATCTTCTGCGTGGCGCTGAGGGCGTCGTCGTACCGTCCGAGCTCGTTGCTGGCGTCCACCACGACGCCGTAGGCCGACGACGAGTTCGGGTCCGCCGCCACGGCGCGGTGTCCGACATCCAACGCATCGGCGAAGCGATGTTGGGCCAGATCGAGTGTCCCCTCGACGAGCAGGAGGCGGAGATCGCCCGCATGCTGTTTGGCGACGGCCGTGATGATGCCTCTGGTCTTGGAATACAGCGAAGGGTCGGCCACTTCCCTGGCCTTCTGCAGGTAGGCGCTGGCCAGGTTCAACAGGGCATCCGGGTTGGTGGGATCCGAGCGCAACTTGGCCTGGGCGGCGGCGATGGCTCGATCGGTCGGCGACGCGCTGTTGGGGTCAACCGGTACGAAAGGAACCGCGCTGGAGCTCGCGGTATTCGCGCTACCGCCCCGGCAAGCCGGGGCGGTAGCGATAAGCAGAAATGCGAGCACGGCCAGGGCCGTGCGGGAACGGGCCAAACGCTACGCGGGCGGTGCGCCCGGCAGCGGCTGCGCGTACCCGGAGATGGGCGGACCCATGTACGGGAACGTGCTGCGCAGGTTGGCGTCAGCCGAACAGTGGACACCGTCGGTCAACACATGGCTCGGATGCGCCGGGTTGCCGGCACCGAAGCCGGTGAGGAGTGCCCCGGCCAGGACCTGCAGCTCGATGTCGACGACGTCGTCGGTGAG
>CAXMLU010000758.1:0-1950 GCA_964194255.1 uncultured bacterium | reverse complement strand
GTCGTCATCGGGTAGACGAGGATTAACTTGACCTTCTTGTCGGGGCTGATGACGAAGACATTTCGTACGGTCTGGTTGTCGGCGGGTGTACGTGTCTTGGGGTCCCCCGATGTGCTGGCCGGCAGCATCCCGTACAGCTTGGCCACGTTGAAGTCGGCATCCGCGATGATCGGGTAGTTAGGAGCCGTGCCCTGGGTCTCCTCTATGTCGCGGGCCCAGCGCTCGTGATCGCCGGTGGAGTCAACGGAAAGACCGATGATCTTGACGCCCCGGCGGTCGAACTCGGGCTTGATCTTGGCCATGTAGCCCAACTCGGTGGTGCAGATCGGGGTGAAGTCCTTGGGATGCGAGAACAGCACCGCCCAGGAGTCACCGATCCAGTCGTGGAACTTGATCTTCCCTTCGGTCGTGTTCGCTTCGAAATCCGGGGCGGTGTCACCAATCGATAGGCTCATGCTCTCCCCTTTCACAACGTCGGGTTTGCCCCCAGTCTAGAGCGGGTCTCGTTGGAAAGCCGCTGGCCGTCCAAAATTCCGGCTCCCCGCTAGGGTTCGGCCGGTCGCCGCGCCGGCAGGAAGGGCAGGCTTGTGATGACGTCGCCGGACGCCGAGCGGGAACGGCTGCGGCAAACGTTTGATCAGGTTAGCGACCGCTACCAGCGCGCCCGGCCCAATTACCCCGAGGAACTGATCGACCACCTGCTCGAGGTGACCCGGCTGCGACCGCCGGCGCGGCCGCTTGAGATCGGGTGCGCCACCGGTAAGGCGACATTTCCCCTCGCCAGGCGGGGATATCGCATCACCTGCGTTGAGCTCGGCTCGGCGCTGGCAGCCGCGGCGCGTCGGAACCTGGCCGGCTTCGACGGGGTCGAGATCCTGGAGGGAGACTTCGAGGACTGGGAGCCGGACTCCGGGGCTTACGACATGGTCTTTGCTGCCACCGCATGGCATTGGGTCGACCCCAGCGTCCGTTATCAGAGGGCCGCAGCTGCCTTGAGAAGCGACGGCTACCTCGCCTTCTGGGAGGCGGGGCACGTCTTCCCGCACGGGGGCGACCCCTTCTTTGAGCAGATACAGGAGATCTACGACGAGATCGGTGAGGGTCTTGCAACCGACGCCCGACTACCTCGCCCGGGCGAACTCGACGACAGGCGGGGCGAGATCGAGGACAGTGGTCTGTTCGAGGTGGTGGACATCAGCCAATTCGACTGGGAGACCACCCACGACGCCGAGGGGTATATCGACTTGCTCAATACCTTCTCCGGTCACATCGCGATGGAGGCATGGCAACGCGAGCGGCTCTACGGCGAGATCCGCCGACGTCTCGCTGAACGCCCCGACGGTCGGCTGCGTCGCCACTGGGGCGGAGTCCTCCACATCGCCCAGCGCTCAGACTGACCGCCGGCGCCCTTGACGAGTTCGGTGTCGCGGGGGTCGGTCAGCGACCGCTGATGGCGGTCAGCAGCGAGTTTTCGGTCGGGCTCTGAGCCAGCCGGTCGGTTGGGTAATACACCGTGCCGTCAGGGCCGATCATCGGGGAGAACTGGACGTAGTCCGTCGAGTACGACCAGACGAGCGCGCCGGTATTCAGGTTGTAGGCCACGACACCGCAGATGGTGCCGACGATGGCCAGGCCGTTGCCGGAGATGGCCGCCGAAGATTCGATGCCAAACCCTGCGCAGAAGTTGTTGACCCAGGGTGCGGTGCCGTTGGCATGGTAGGCGTACGTGTGGCCGTCCTCGGAGTTGATGACAACAGCTCCGTTGGCAACTGCGGGCACCGAGTCCTCCGCGCTGTTGTCCGAGGCGTTGGTCGTCTGGAAGCCCGCGGTGTTCGACCACGCAACCAGTGCGTAGACGCGACTCGCCCAAGGCTCGGTCGTTTGTTCATAGCCCCCTCTTTCGTGCGTTGGGCCCAGACGCCGGGGTACCGCGCGGCCCGAAAGGCGGCA
>CAXMLU010000757.1:0-3654 GCA_964194255.1 uncultured bacterium | reverse complement strand
CCGTAGGGCGGGCCATAGTTGTTGGCCAAGTCGAAATGCGTGATGCCCAGGTCGAAGGCTCTCCGGACAATCGCTCGGCTGATCTCCAGTGGGTGATCGGCGCCGAAGTTCTGCCATAGCCCGAGCGACAGCGCCGGCAGCTTCAACCCGCTCCGGCCGCAACGCCGATACGTCATGGTGGAGTAGCGGTCGTTCGCCGGGACGTAGGTCACTCACGTCAACTTAACGGGTTCCCCACTGATAGGTCTCCTTGAGAATGCTGAGGTAGATGAACGACTCGGTGGCCTTTACTCCTTTGATTCTTCGGATCTTGTCGTTCACCAGTTCGAGAAGCCGGTCGTCGTCCTCGACCACCACTTCAACGAGTAGATCGAGGCTGCCGGCGGTCACCACGACGTACTCCACCTCGTTCAGCGCGGCCATGGCATCGGCCGCCACCATGACGTCGCCTTCGACCTTGATGCCGATCATGGCCTGGCGCAGAAACCCCACGCTGCGGGGATCGGTCACAGCCACGATCTGCATGACACGGGCATCGATCAGACGCTGCACCCGCTGCCGCACGGCCGCCTCTGACAGGCCGACCCGTGGAGCGATGTGAGTGTAGGGCCGGCGCCCGTCCTCCTGCAGTTGTTCGATGATCGCCTTGTCGGTGTCATCGAGCACAGCGCGGTCCCGGGGGAGCACCATGAGGCGATTCTGGGTCACCTGCCCGGCCTGTGCAAGGAATTCGTCGCCGTGACTGGAATATCGCACGAACTGCCTTGCCGTTGTGCGAGTTGGGTGCGAATCTGGCACCGTGAGGATCGGCGTGGCGAACAAGACCACGGCTCGGCGGTCAGCGGAGTACCGCGAGGGACCGTATTGGTGGGACGGGACGGACTTCCCCGACCCCGGTGAGGCGGCGTTGCCCGCCGAGGTGGACGTGGCGGTCGTCGGCGCCGGCTATACCGGCTTGGGAGCGGCATTGGAACTGGCCAAGCTGGGGCGCTCAGTGGCGGTGCTCGAGCGGCATCGCACGGTTTGGGGGGCCAGCAGCCGCAACGGTGGGATGGTCCTCACGGGCGGCAAGCACAGCATCGACGAGATCCTGGCCGCGCGCGACGGACGGGAACTTTGGGACGTCACCGTGGCTGCCGTCGAAGGCGTCCACCAATTGGTCATGGAGCTGAACATCGAGTGCGGTTGGGAACGCTCCGGCCACCTCGAGTTGGCGCACCATCCCCGCGTGGTCGCCGCTCAGCGGAAGGCCGCGGCCGCTTACGAGTCGATCGGCGAGGAAGCGCATCTGCTCGCCGCCGACGAACTGGCGAGCGAGATCGGCACGCGGAAGTACTACGGCGGTCTTCTCGTCAACCGGAGCGGCGCGCTACACCCCGGCCGATTTGCGGCCGGCCTGGCCCGCGCCGCCCTCGCCGCCGGTGCCATCGTTCATGAGGGCACCGACGTGACCGCCGTGGAGCGGGAGGGAGCCGGGTTCGTCGTGCGCACCGGGCGGGGAAGCCTGCGGGCGGGGGAAGTCGTCATCGCCACCAACGGTTACACCGACGGCTTGGTCCCCTGGTTGTACCGCCGCATCCTCCCGGTCGGCAGCTACATCATCGCCACCGAGCCGCTTCCCCCGGAGCTGACCGCCGAGATCAGCCCACGCCGGCGCATGTTCTTCGACTCCAAGAACTTCCTGTACTACTGGCGCCTGTCGCCGGACGGCTCTCGGGTCGTGTTCGGAGGTCGCACCTCATTCGCGCCGACAACGGTGGCGCGCTCCGCTGACTATCTCTATGCGGCCATGACCCGGGTGCACCCGCAGCTGGCGGGAGTGGCGATCGACTACGCCTGGGGCGGAAACGTCGCCCTCACCTTCGATCGGATGCCTCACCTCGGCCGACATCCAGACACCGGCGTGGTCTACGCCATGGGCTACTGCGGTACCGGGGTGGCCCTGGCGACCCACTTCGGGCGACTGATCGGTGGCTGGTTGGCCGGGAAGAACTCGCTTCCGGCCTACGCGGCGCGCCACTGGACACCGGTGCCGCCCCCGGCCCGCGTGCCCCGCCTCCTGCCCGTGGCCGGCTGGTGGTATCAGGCCAAGGACCGCATCGGCGCCTGACTGTGCTGTGAAGCGCAACCGCGCCGCGGCCGTCTCGCTAAGGGCGACTAGCCGACGACGGAGCAGAACTGCTCGAACACCTCGACGAACCGGTCGATGTCCGCATCGACGTGTTGCACGGACAACGTCCATTGCTCCTCGTTGCCCGGTGTCATGAAGATGCCCCGGTTGACCAGCCATGCCCAGGACGCGTCGAAGATGTCGGCGTTGGTCTCGAGGAAGTCCCGATAGTTGGTCAGCGGCGCCGACCGGTAGGAGATGCAGCCCTTGCAGCCCATGTCCACGACATGAGCGGGGATCCCGTGGTCGGCGATCGCCTTGCGACAGCCGTCGGCCAACCGGGTCCCGAGTTGTTCGAAGTACGTGTACGCCTCGGGCGTGAGGACTTCGGTGAGCGCGGCCAGGCCGGCGGCCGCCGCCAAGGGATTGCCGTTGAACGTGCCTTGTTGCGCAATGCCGTGGCCAATCTCGTCCATGATCTCCGCCCGCCCGCCGAAGGCGCCGAGCGGGAGGCCGCCGCCGATGGACTTGGCGAAGCAAGCCAGGTCCGGCTGAACGCCGAAGTGCTCAATGGCACCCCCTGACGCGATGGTCGCTCCGCATTTCACCTCGTCGAAGATGAGGAGCACCCCGTGCCGTGTGCACAGGGAGCGGAGACCGTCGAGGTAGCCGGGTTGGGGGACGACAATGCCGATGTTCATCATCACCGGCTCGATGATGAGACACGCGATCTCACTTCCGCGCTCGGCGAACAACGCCTCGGTGGCGGGCAGATTGTTGAACGGGACCGCCAGCGTCCACTTGGCCATCTCCGTCGGAATGCCCTTGGACATCGGCGTCGAGTTGGCCGAGTCTCCGAGCGCGGCCTCACCGGGAACTACCGAGAACATGACGGCATCGTGGTGACCGTGGTACGAGCCCTCAATCTTGCAAATCACGTCTCTGCCCGTCACACCACGGGCGACACGAATCGCATCCATCGTCGATTCAGTACCGGAGTTGGTGAAGCGGACCCGATCGAGGCGGAAGCGGCGGCACAACTCCTCGGCCAGGGCCACCGTGGTCTCGGTCGTCACCGCGAAGTGGGTGCCGCGCCGGGCGGCCCGTTCGATCGCCTCGACCACCTTCGGGTGGGCGTGTCCGACAGCCATCGCGCCGAAGCCATTGTGGAAGTCGACGTAACGACCCCCGTCTACGTCCCAGACCTCCGCCCCTTTCCCCCGATCCAGATAGATGGGATAAGGGTCGGCCGCCTGGAACGACGACGCCACGCCCAAAGGCATTGACTGCACGGCTCGGTCAAACAGCGCCTTCGATGCCGGGGTGCGTCGGACCAGTTCGGCCATCTCGGCCGCGAAAATCTCCTTGGCCCGATTGGTGAAAGGGTCGTCTGTGGCCACGTCGGTCACCACTTCACCATCACGTGCTTCGCCTCCGTGTATGCCTCGATGGCGTACATCGACAGGTCCTTCCCGTAGCCGGACTGCTTGAAGCCGCCGTGTGGCATCTCCGACACCAGTGGGATGTGGTCGTTGATCCAGACC
>CAXMLU010000756.1:0-1677 GCA_964194255.1 uncultured bacterium | reverse complement strand
CACCTCAACCAGCCGATCGTCGGTATGGCCAGCACGTCGACCGGCAAGGGTTACTGGTTGGCCGCCACGGACGGCGGCATCTTCACGTTCGGAGATGCCCAGTTCTTTGGCTCGGAGGGTGGCACGCACCTCAATCAACCCATCGTCGCCATCGGTTACCAACCGCTGACCCGGTTCTCGTCATAGCGCCTGAAGCACAAGCGCCTCAGCTTTGAACCGCGCCATCGGTCGCTCTCGCTCCTACGGATCCGTTCACGGCCATTGGGACGGCGGACACGCGCGTCTGGCTTCCTTTCTTCCTGTCTGGACCACGGCCCTCAGCCGCCGCGCATCAGATCACGCCGGTTACACCGTTGCTCTGACAGTCTCACGGCCCCGGCCAACAAGATGGCTGACATTATGCTCATTCCCCATATGAGTGAGCTGAGCGGCGTCCGCGTCATGGTCACCGCCGCCACCAGTGGCCTGGGCGCGGCGATGGCGTCCGCGCTGGCCGACGCGGGTGCCCGGGTGATGGTCACCAGCCGTGACCAGGCCCGGGCGGAAGCGACGGCCAAGGAGCTCGATTGGCCGGCGATCCCGTGTCAGCTCGACGTGCGCGACGAGCGCTCGGTTGCCGCTTGTGTTGATCGGGCTCGCGACGCGTGGGGAGGCATCGACATGCTCGTCAACAACGCGGGCATCGGCATGCGCACGGTCAATCCCCGGTTCATGTCGGAGCCGCAGCCGTTCTGGGAGGTCTCGCCGGCCGGTTTTCGGGACGTCGGGGACACCAAGGTCGTGGGCTGTTTTCTGATGGCCCGCGAGGTGGTACCGCAGATGCTCCGCGACGGCGGCGGGCGGGTCGTCAACATCTCGATGAACGAGCAGACGATGGTCCGACGTGGCTTCGTGCAGTACGGGCCGGCGGGCGCCGGCGTCGAAGCGCTGTCGCGGGTGATGGCCGCGGATCTAGCCGGCAACTCGGTGACCGTCAACATCCTGCTTCCCGGCGGGGGAACCCGGACCGGGATGGTCCCCGATGACGCTCCCGCCGAGGTCCGGGCCGGAATGCTGGACCCAGCCGTGATGGGGCCGCCGATCGTGTGGCTCGCCTCCGACCGGGCCTCCGGCGTGCGTGACCGGCGCATCGTGGCGACTGAGTTCGACGCGGCGTCGGCTGCGTCGTGACGGCGATCCTGGTCCTGCCGCACGTCGGTTGCGAGCCGCCCGCGGCCGAGGAGGGCAGGCAACCTGCTGGTAGTGCGGCGGTTTGGCGGCCCGAGCAGGAACTACACATCCTCGTTGGGCCAGACACCGGGTACAGGTGTGGATCTCGTGTTCCCGCTAAGCGTCGAGATGCGCCAGGACCGCGAGAAGGGTGCCGCGAGCGGTTTGGTGGCGAGTGACCTCGACGGTGCTGAACTCAGCCGACGAGCAAAGATCCCCGAAGGTCTCGGCCTGACGGTCGGTCCATCCGTGGCTGGCCAGTCCGGTGGCACCGGGTTTCACGCGGCGCTCTGTTGCGAGGAATCGCCCACCGGTCGTCAACACGCGGTAAACCTCGGACAGTCCCCTGTCAAGGTCGCGCCAGTGGTGCACCGTGGACAGCGACCAGGCGACATCGCATGAGGCGTCGGGTAACGGGAGCGCTTCGGCGGCGCCTTGTTGTGTTGACCGACATCCAGCTCCGGGACG
>CAXMLU010000755.1:0-2440 GCA_964194255.1 uncultured bacterium | reverse complement strand
CACCCGGACAGTCCTCTCATCGGCCCGCGACATGCCCGTTTGCGTCCAACGCAACAGTGCCCTCCTGGCCCGCGCGGCGTCGTCGACCGCAACGCAACAGCGCCGATGCCACCCCGCTTGAGGGGATGCCCGGCCGTGGCATCCTTGGTGGTGTAACCGCTCGGGCAAGGCGCGTTGGCGGCTCACCCAGGTGAGCCTTGCGGTGTATCTCTTTCAGAGGTCGCGTCGATGACGGGTGCTCCGGTGTGCGCAATCACGTCGGTAAGGTCGACGCCAGGCGCGACTTCGACCACGTGGAAGGTCCCATCGATGACGTCCAAGACGGCGAGGTCGGTCAGGACGCGGTGGACGACGCCTTTGCCGGTTAAGGGCAGGGTGCAGCGGTCGAGGAGTTTCGGGGTTCCGTCCTTGGCCGAGTGTTCCATCACGACGATGACGCGCGCGGCGCCGTGGACGAGGTCCATAGCGCCGCCCATGCCTTTGACCAGCCTGCCGGGAACCATCCAGTTGGCGAGGTCGCCGTGGGCGGATACCTGCATGCCGCCGAGGATGGCGACGTCGAGGTGGGCGCCGCGGATGATGGCGAAGCTGTCCGAGGAGGAGAAGAACGACGCCCCCGGCACCACCGTGACCGTCTCCTTGCCGGCGTTAGTGAGGTCGGGGTCGACCTGATCCTCAAAGGGGTAGGGACCGACGCCGAGGATCCCGTTTTCCGAGTGGAACACCACGTCGGCATCAGGAGGCAGGTAGCTCGGTATGAGCGTGGGTAGGCCGATCCCGAGGTTGACGTACTGGCCGGGGCGTAGCTCCTGCGCGGCCCGAGCGGCCATCTGCTCGCGCGTGAGTGCCATCAGTCGCCACCGCCGACGGCCGGCCGGGGCCGGGTCATTCGCCTCTCGATAGATTTGTTGTCCGCCTGATCGGGGCTGAGCGCGACGACACGCTGCACGAACACCCCGGGCACGTGCACGTCGTCGGGCCTGATCTCTCCTGCCTCGGCGACGTTCTCGGCCTCGACGATGGTCAGTCGTCCGGCCATCGCCACGTCGGGGTTGAAGTTGCGGGCCGCGGCGTGGAACACCAGGTTGCCGTGGCGGTCGGCGACCGCGGCCCGCACCAGGGCCACGTCGGTGACGATCGACTCCTCGAGCACCATCTCGCGCCCGTGGAAGGTGCGCACCTCCTTGGGCGGTGAGGCGACGGCCAAGGTGCCGCCGGGGTTGTACCGCCAGGGCAGGCCACCCTCGGCGACGAGTGTGCCCACTCCTGTGGGGGTGAAAAAGGCGCCGATCCCGGCCCCACCGGCCCGCATCCGTTCGGCCAGGGTGCCCTGCGGGGTCAGCTCGACATGCAGCTCGCCGGCTAGGTACTGGCGGCTGAACTCTTTGTTCTCGCCGATATAGGAGGCGATCACGCGGCTGATGCGGCGCTTCTCTAGCAGCAGGCCCAGTCCGGCGCCGTCCACGCCGCAGTTGTTGGAAACGATGGTCAGGTCGTCGGCGCCCTGGTCGAGCAGCGCCTCGACGAGGAACCAGGGGATGCCGGTCAGACCGAACCCGCCGACGGCGATGCTCGAACCGCTACGGATGTCAGCCACCGCGGCCGCCGCGCTCGGGAAGACCTTGTCCACTCAGCCCATCTCCGGGCCGGCCAGGAACGCGAGGAGTGCCCGGTTGACGGTGGACGGCTGCTCGTCGTTGGCCAGGTGGGCGCTGCCGGGCACGTCCAGCATCCGCCCGTCGTCAACCCCGTCGGCGATGCGCTGCAGGTGCGCCGGGGGCGTCGCCAGGTCGTCGGCACCGGCGATCGCCAGCGTGGGCGCAGTGATCCGCGGCAGGTCGGCTGTCAGGTCCATGGTGGCTATGGCCTCGCAGCAAGACGCGTATCCCTCTGCCGGCGTGGCCGCGACCATCGTACGGGCCGCGGCAATGCGGTCCGGGTGGCGCGCCGCGAAGCCTGCGGTGTACCAGCGCCCGACCACGGCGGCGGCCACCGCGGCGGTGCCCTCGGCGCGCACCAGCGCGGCCCGGTCGTGCCAGGACTGCGCCGGGCCGAGCAGCGCAGAGGTGCACAGCACGACGAGCCGGTCGATCCGATCGGGGTGGTGCGCGGCCAGGCTCAGTCCGGTCATCCCGCCGAGCGACAGGCCGACAAAGTGGACCCGATGGAGTTCGAGGCGGTCGATCAGAGTGAGTGCGTCGTCGGCCAGGTCGTCGATTGTGTATGGCCCGGGCGGGACGGGCGAGTCACCGTGGCCGCGGGTGTCATAACGGACGACCCGGTAGCGGCTGGTCAGGTCGGCCAGCTGGGCGTCCCACATGGCCAGCGTCGAGCCGAGGGAGTTGGACAGGACGACGTTCGGCGCGCCAGGCGGCAGGCCAGCCGGCTCGTCGACGGTGAACGAAACGGCGACGGGCCGGCTCATCGCACGGCCTCGAAC
>CAXMLU010000754.1:0-7016 GCA_964194255.1 uncultured bacterium | reverse complement strand
GCCGCCGGATCAGGAAATGTCGCGATGACCGATTGAGCCCGACGACCAAAAATGGCCCGCGGTGGGGGCCAGACTCCGCTGTGGGTGCCAGGCCGAGAAATGGGCGGTTTGGCTACCGCAACCGCCGCGCCCGCGCGGGGCAGGGCGGACGGGTCAGACCGTCCGACGGCCGGCGGCGTGGGGCGTGCCGGGCGCCGGTAATGGATGGCGGTAGAGCTTGGCCGCGTTCTCGTGGCTGATCATGGCCACCTCGTCGGCGGGCAGCCCGCCGAAGAACCGCTCGAAGACGTCCTGGCTGTCCGGCCACGTCCCGTCGCCGTGGGGATAGTCCGTTTCGAAGCAGATGTTCTCCACACCGATGGTCTCGCGCGTGCAGATGGTCGAGGGGTCGTCGATCGTGCAAAACCAGAAATTCCGGCGCAGCACATCAGCCGGTCGCAGGCCGTCCTTGGAGAACCGCTGGCCGTAGCCCGAGCGGTCAACAATGTTCTCGAGGCGGTCGATCAGCATGGCGACCCAGCCGATGCCCCCTTCTGACATGGCGATCTTCAGCTCGGGGAACTTGACCGGATAGGGAGACCACAACCAGTCGGCGCAGGCACCGAGCGACATCTGGCCAAACAGGGTGGCGCCCAGCTGAACCATCGGGGAGTCCTCTGGCATCGGCGCCATTCCCGATGAGCCGACGTGGAGGCTGATGACCGTGGCCGTCTCCGCGCACGCGCCCACGATCGGATCCCAGTAGCCGGAGAACAACGAGGGATACCCGATCCGATGTGGCTGCTCGGGTAGGGCCACCGAGACGAAGCCGCGTGCCGCGTTACGTCGGATCTCCGCCGCGCCGGCCTCCGGGTCGGCGAGGTAAGTGATGCCGAGCGGGACGATGCGATCCGGATAGGGCGAGTACCACTCGTCGAACAACCAGTCGTTCCAAGCCTTCGTCACCGCCAGACCCAGATCGCCGTCGCTGCATCGGGAGAACACCGATCCGCAGAATCCGGTGATCTGGGAAGGAAAGTTCACTGACGCCCACACGCCGTTGATGTCCATATCCCGAATGCGATCGTCGATTCGGTAGCAACCGGGCCGCATGTCCTCGAACCGCGTCGGTTCGACCTTCCAATCCTCTCGGGGCCGCCCCACGACCGCGTTCAGTCCGACCTGGAGGAAGATCTGGCCATCGAACTCCCAGACCTCGTGTCCTTCCTCGGTCTCGACCACCTTGGGCGCACCGTCCTGGAGCTGGCGCGGCAACCGGTTTTCGAACATGTCGGGGGGCTCGACCAGGTGATCGTCGACGGAGATGATCGTGTGCCGGATCGGCCGCTGCTCAGGATCGGGTAGCAGGCCGTGCGCCTCGCTCTTGGCCCAGTTCAGCTTCCAGGTCTTGGTCGCGCTCACGGCCGCAAGCCTATGCGGGCAAGGGACGCCAGAGTGGGGCGACCACGGTGCCGTCCACGCCGGGGAAGGACAGGGGCCGGAACACGGCCTCGACCGGCTGGTCGCAGATCAGAGCGTCCGGATCGCAGTCCACCACTTCCGTTGCGAGCCGGATGCCCGGCACCTCGTCGACGGTCACCAGACCAGTCACGAACGGGATCTTGTCTTTGAAGGAAGGGAGAAAGGGATGTCTGACCACCGACCACGAGAACAGTCGACCCTGCCCGGGTACGGCCGTCCACGTGAACGCGTCGCCGCGGCACTGGCGACAGACGGGACGGGGATACCAACACCAGAGACCGCACCCGTCGCAGCGGGGGATCTCGATTCGGCCCTCCGCCGCCGCCGCCCAGTACGGGCGCAACGGCTCCCAGTCCGTGTCCGGCAGAGGGAAGGCGGCGTGCATCGCCATCACGATCTCCGCAACACCAAGGTGCTGGCCTGCGGACCCGTATAACCCCCATACACGCCGACTTCGGCGCCACTGACCTGCGCCGACGCCTCCCCGCGCAACTGGCGGACCACCTCGACCACGTGGGCGATACCCAGCACATAGGCGTGGGACAGGAGGCCTCCATGGGTGTTGTACGGCAGCACTCCCCCGTCATGGTCGAGGGCTGTTCCGTTCGCGCTCTCGACGAAGGCGCCTCCTTCCCCCTTGGCACAGAACCCCATGTCCTCGATCTGCATGATGGCGTGAATGGTGAACGGGTCGTACAGGGTCAGGATGTCGACGTCGGCGGCGGTAATCCCGGCCATGCGGAACGCTCCAGGCGCGGCGAACACTTGCGGAGTGGACGTGAAGTCCTCTTGCTGCGCCCAGTGGGTGCCGGTCACGCTGTTGCCCAGACCGACGCCAGCGACCGTGACCGGCCGGCGCGTGTCCCGGGCCCGGTCGGGCGCAGTCATGATGTACGCGCCGGCGCCGTCGGAGATCAGGCAGCAGTCCTCCTTGCGAAACGGGTCGGCGATCTTGGGCGAACTGAGGTACTGCGCCAGGCTCAGCGGCCGACCGTGCATGACCGCCCCCGGCGTCAGGTTGGCGTGGCGCCGGCAGGCCACGGTCACGGCGCCAAGCTGCGCCTCCGTGGTGCCAAAATCGCACATGTGCCGGCGGGCCATGGTGGCGAAGTAGACGGGCTGGGGGAACCAGCCGAACGGCACCTCCAGGTTCTGCTTGAAGTGCTCCTCGGCGTGTACCTCACCTGGGCCACCCACCATCTCGTGGCGCTGGCTCGCCCAGGCCACCGCGAACGTGTTGAGAATGCAGCGAGCCTTCCCGTCCTTCAGGGCGGCGGCCGCCTCGTGGGGCGCGGTGGCGGCCCACACCATGCCGCCACCCTTGGTCGAGGACCACATGTCGTGGGTCGTGCCGAATCGGGAGCGGAACGCGGCCTCGTCGAACTGACCGGCCATGGTCGGAACGGTCATGATGCCGTCGATATCCTCAGGCTCCAGACCCGCATCGGCCAGCGCCCGCTCCACCGCTGAAGCGGCCATGTCGATGGTCGTCCGGCCCGACGCCCGGGTGTGCTCGGATTCGCCGACGCCGACGATCGCTACCTGTTCGGACACGTCGTCAAGATCCGTCGCGAATCCCCAGCCATCCGAGGGCCTCATCGACCGGCAGCATGGCACACCCCCAGGTGAGCTAAGACTCGCGGGTGGACACCCGGTTGTACTACAACCCGGCCTGCTCGAAATGCCGTACAGCGCAGAGTCTCCTGCTCGAGCACGGCATCGACGCGGAACTGGTGCGCTACCTGGATCGTCCCCCCGGCCGGGACGAACTATTGCGGCTGATGGACATGCTGGGCATCGCCGACCCCAGGCTGATGATGCGCACGAGCGAGGCCGTTTATAAGGAGCTGGGCTTGGCCGAAGCCTCGGGCGATGCCCTGCTCACCGCGATCGCCGCCCATCCGATACTTCTTGAGCGTCCCATCTTCGTACGGGACGGCCGAGCCGTCATCGCCCGTCCCCCCGAGCGAATCCGGGAGTTGCTCTGATCTCGACGATCAGCGCGGATCGGTCGAGAGCTGATTCCGCAACTCGAAGCGGCGCACTTTGCCGGTGGCCGTCTTCGGAAGCTCGTCGGTGACGATGATGCGCCGCGGCCGCTTGAAGGCCGCCATGCGGGACCGGCAATGGCTGTCAATGGCGGCTACGTCGATGACGTGACCGGATCGGGGGACGACGAAGGCCACCGCGGTTTCCAGCCCGTCGGCCGTGCGGGCACCGACCACGGCCGCCTCGAGCACGTCGGGATGCTCGATAAGCACGCCTTCCACTTCGGCGGGCGACACCCATATCCCGCCCGCCTTGATCATGTCGCTGTTGCGCCCGTGGAAGGTCCACTCACTTGTTTCCGAACGGGAGTACACATCGCCAGTGCGCAACCACTCGCCGCAGAAGGCGGCGCGCGTGGCGTCCGTACGGCACCAATACCCGGTGGCGATCGACGGTCCGCTCACGTGCAGATAGCCGGGCGTATCGGGTGCGGTGACTTCGCTGCCGGCGTCGTCCACGAGTTTGACGTCGTAGCCCTGGACCGGCGTGCCGCTGGTGCCCGGCCTCTCTGACCCCTGATGGTTCGAGAGGAAAATGTGCAGCGCTTCGGTCGTCCCGATCCCGTCGAGAACGGGGACGCCGAACTGGCTGGTGAACCGCCGGTGCAGCCCAGCGGGCAACGCTTCACCTGCAGTTACGGCCAGGCGGACCGAACTGAGAGTGCTGACCGGGAGGTCGGCGTCCAGCATGGCCGCCACGAACCCTGGGCTGGCGAAGAAGAGGCTCGGCTGATGCTCTCGCAGCTGAGCGGCCACGCCCTGTGGGGTGGGCCGGGCCGAGCTGAGTACCGTCGTCGCACCTACCGAGAAGGGGAACGTCAGGGAGTTCCCGAGGCCATAGGCGAAGAACAGCTTGGCGACCGAGAAACACCGGTCGGCCGGCGTGATCCGAAGCACGGTGCGGGCGTAGGTGGTGGCCGTCGCCTCCAGGTTGGCGTGACGGTGCATCACCCCTTTGGGAGCACCGGTCGTGCCGGAGCTGTAAAGCCAGAACGCCGGCGAATCGGCTCGGGTGTCCGCCGTGGACGCCTCGCTGTCGTCGGTGAACTCGGCCCAGTCGTGCACCTCGACCGCCGGCGCCGCACCACTCCCGCCGATGACGACGGCGGCCCGCAGGAGGGGCGCCCGCTTGGCCAGTAGCGGGAGGTGATCCGCGTAGGCCGCAGACAGGACCACGACCCGCGCCACCGCGTCCTCGACAATGTCCCCGAGTTCGTCGCCGGTGAGCATCGTTGATAACGGAACGGGTACCACCCCGGACCGGAGACAACCGAGGAACCACGCTGGAAATGCCGGCTCGTCATTCACCACCATCACGACCCGCTCTTCGGGTCGCACGTCGAGCGCCTCCAACGCGTGCTGCGCGCGCCACACCTGGCCCTGGAGGTCCTCGTAGGTCAGCCGTTCGGCGCCGGAGACGATCGCCACCCGCCCACCTCGATCGCCGGCGACGTGGCGGTCAACCAACCAATTGGCGGTGTTGTAAGCACCTCGCATCCAACTCCCCCTTCTCTTCCTGGTCATTCTCCCCCATGCGGCGAAGCGGTGGGGCTCGGTCATGCCGGCGCCCGCGTCGTCGCCGACGTACGATGGATCTACCTCACATGGAGGAGGTGGGCATGCGCCGGTACCTGGTAGTGGCGAATCAGACCCTCGAAAGTGAGCCACTCCTGGAGTGGCTCAGGGAGCGGGCCGCGGAGGGCCCATGCCTCTTCCACGTGGTCGTCCCGGTAACCCACCCGTTGGGGTCGTGGACCGAGGCGGTCGTGCGCCGCCAGGCGGAGGAACGCTTAGCCGAAGGCATCGACCGATTCGGAGACCTGGGAGCAGAAGTGACCGGCGAGGTCGGCGACGTGAGTCCCTTTCGCGCCGTCGATGACGTTCTTATCCGGGAGTCGTTCGACGAGGTGGTGGTCAGCACCCTGCCGCCGGGACCGTCACGCTGGCTCAAGTTGGATGTCGTGCACCGCATCCGCCTCGCCCATCCCAATCTTCCGGTCACCCATCTGATCGCCGCCCGCCGCCTGGTCTCACCGGGCGCAAGTCACTGATCCCAGCCGTGCCGCAACAGCCCGTAGGCCAAATAGGCGGCCGCCGTTTCACCCACCTCGATCTCCATGGCCTGCACGTCGCGTAATCCTTGCTGTATCCGGCCGGCCAGGGTCGCCGCCCGCTCGCACGTCTCACAGCTCGACCAGGCGACGGTTCCATCGCCGTGATCGTGACGCGACCGGTCGGACAACGGCTCACGAAGAAGCATCGGCGAACTCCCTTGGTTTGAGCACGCATCCACAAGTGCGCTACCAAGGTCTGGAGCAACGCTGTCGGACTCGCCCTGCGGCTGAATCCGGCGCGACAAGACTCGTGGCCTTATCGGGCAGAAGTATGGGCCCGCCCGACGCTGCGCACCACTCCCGGCGCGTGCATCACCACCGTGCATGGCTCTTCGGGTAAGCCCTCATCGCCGTACCGGATCTTGACCGCTCGTCGATAAACTCCAGGGCATGGCCACGAGCGCGGAGGAAGGGGGTCCTCGGCCGCCGCCGCTCGCGGCGACCGATGCGCCTCCTGCTCATATTCCTGCAGTTGACGAGCCGCCTGGGTTCCTCCCGGCCCAACCGGCTCGCATTGGCGCCGAGTCGGTCCTCGTGCGCCTCATCGCCACGGCCGGCGTGGTGGGGATCGGCACCGCCGTAGGCGCCATCCTGGTGGCCAACGACGTCGCCGGGTGGATCGTCGGTCTGGCTGTTTCCATCGTCAGCGTCATCCTGGCCGCCGTCCTCTGGCGCTCCCGCCGGCTGTAGCGCAAGCCGGCCAGCGGGCCGCGGCGGCCTCTTGCCGCCGATTCGAGATGCAGAACATCTCCAGAGACGGCATGCTGGTATTGCAGCCGGGGCGGCCCGGTCAAGCACTGTTGTGACGATTTGCACCGACTCGAGCCCGGGTCGGTGCCGTGAGCTATCAGCGGGAGGGCTGATGATCACGCAGAAGGCAGAGTTGCTCCGACCGTCCGATTCGGCGGAGTCCCCACCCGTCGCGCCCGAGCGTCTCCCCGACTGTACGGTTGCAGACGGGCTGCGCCCGCTCCTTACGTCCATCTTCGGCGCCGAGGTGCCTGCTCGGTTCGAGTTCTGGGATGGCAGCGCGGTCGGTCCCCAAGACGGTCCGGGCACGGTCCGTGTGCGGTCGAGCGGCGCGATTCGGCGGCTCCTCTGGGCGCCCGGAGAGTTGGGGCTGGGTCGGGCCTACGTTGCCGGAGAGATCGATCTCGACGGCGACATCTATGCCCTTCTGCAGTCCCTGCAGGCGGCCGCGCCCAAGGATCTGAAGCTGGGTATTGGCACGGTTCTCGCCGTGCTCCGGGCCCCGCGTCGCCTCCACGTCATCGGGCGTCAGCCAAAGCCCCCGGCCGAGGAGGCACGGCCCAGAGGATGGCGACACTCGAAGCAGCGTGACGCCCAGGTCATCAGCCACCACTACGACGTCGGCAACGCGTTCTACCGGCTC
>CAXMLU010000753.1:0-2872 GCA_964194255.1 uncultured bacterium | reverse complement strand
CCCTGTACGAGCACAAGGTGTTCACCCAGGGGACGATCTGGGGCATCAATTCGTTTGACCAGTGGGGCGTCGAGCTGGGGAAAGCGCTCGCCAACCGGATCGTGCCCCAGCTGACGGCGGCGTCCATCGGCGACCTGGACCACGACAGCTCGACCAACGCGCTCATCCGCCGCTACCGGGCGGCCCGAGGCCGGAGCTAGACCTCACTGGCCCAGCCACGCGATCATGGGATACACCTCGCGACAGATTGGAAGTCGAGAACTCACGGTTTCTTCCCGCAACCGGCCCTCGATCGAATCGGTCAGGCGGAAGCCCGCGCGGGGTTGGGTCGGATCGAAGCCCCGGCCGCGGTCGATGATCCGCACCTCTGTTCCCGTGTCTTCTGTCGTCGCCCGCACGGTCACCGTCTGGACGCCGGCCAAGACGGGGAGAGCCAACTCATCGCCAACAAGGGCCTGGTCAGCGTCTCGGTCGACGTGAGGTACGGCGGGGCGGTAGCCCACCCCAACTCCAACAGCGCGGCCATGGCCCAAGTCATCCGAGACGTGTTCAGTCAGCTGAACGTGTGATCGCAACCGCCCGGAGTCCGTCGGAGCGCAACGAGGAGATCGGCGAACGCATAGAAGCCCATCTCCTGGCGCACGAGCGCCAGCAGCGCCTCAGTAAAGGGGGCCCGGTGGCCAGAGCCGGGCGGAACGAGGAGATGGGCCAGCTCGTGCAGGACCGTCGACTGGGTGAGGACTGGACCCGCCAGCAGGATGACACCTTCTGTCGGCGTGGCTCCCGGCCCGCCGGCATCCAATGCCTGGCAGGTTGACCACGTCGACCCCCGGCCCCGGCGCTCGATCGTGGCCCGAACGAAGCTCGGCCATTGCTCGAAGAACCAGTCCGATCCGATCAGACCGTCGAGATAGGCCTGGGCGTCCCTGAGGCCGGTCCACTGCCGGCCGGCACCGTCGATCGTCTCGGCTTCGGCCGCGTAGACCACGGCCTGATGGCCGGCGAGCCGGGGAGACCTCACATCACGCGCTGAGGCCCTGCCGACGCTCGCCGACCGAGCCCCGGGCCAGACTGGCGCGGCGCCCGGCGGCCCGTCCGGGCGTATATCCGGACCAGCTCCTCAGCCGTACGCTGGTGAAGACGGTCCGGGTCCGGGGATGGCGGACCTTGAACTCGTCATCCACGCGACGGCTCTTGGCGACGAGCACGAGCGCGACCGAGGTACGCGGGTTGGCGCCGCTGATCTCACCTTCCTCGTGCTGGTCGCGCGCCCGCTGAGCCGTGTTAACTGCCTCCTGCCGGGCCCGATGGAGGCGTCCGCCGACCTCGGCGATGAAGCCCTGCATGAAGGCGACCGCGAACGTCCGCCCGTGCACATTGGCCGGCTTGTCGCGAGCCGCAGTCGCCAGCGCGCCGACCAGCTGGATCTCCAGCGACCGCGAGAGGGTCTGGACCCATGCCACATCCCCGGGGTATCCGACCACCTGGATGCGCTTGCGTCCGCGGGGAAGGTCGGCGTAGATGGACCGGCAGTCGTTGGTCCGCGCCACGGCGTTGATCATGTGGATCTTGTGGCAAGCGTAAGGGCCCTCGACCGTCCAGCTCTCCTCGACGAGCTGATGGTCGTCTCGGCCATCCGCCACCATGGCCAGGTCGATCGAGTACTTCGTCATCAGCTGCTGGGCTTTGATCGTGAAGGACTGAGCTTCCTCCGGCGTCACCGATCGATCCTCGGCTTGGGCGAGAAGCTTGCGGACCTTGTCGGCCACCTGCTCCTTGGTCCTTCGGAAGGCGTCGCTGGTGCGCATCCTTCACATCCTGCCGGATGGGTGTGACATTGACGGGGGATGCCTGGCTGTGAGCGCCGGGCTTCACTCGGAGCGGAGCGCGCGGGCGGGAGCGGCGCGCAAGGCAACGAAGCCAGGGACGCGAGCGACCACGTTGGCGGCGATCACTGCGGCCGGAACGATCAACAGCAATGGCAACGGAGGCGTGATGGGCTCCGGCAGGGTGCCGAGTTGGTCGGCAAACGCGATCCACAGCAGCCGAGCCGCGGCGATCCCAATTGGCAGCCCAACCAAGAGGGCGACCGACACGAAGGTGGTCGCTTGCCAGGCCACCGTCTCTCGCACCTGGCGGGGCACGAAGCCGAGCGTTCGCAAGACGGCGAGGTCGCGTGCTCGCCGACGCACGGAGCTGACCAGGGTATGAGCCAGGGTGGCGAGAGCCAGTGCGGCGAGTAGCCCGGCCAGGATGAACGGCAGGTTCTGAACGTGGCCGAAGTTGACGAGATCGCTCGGCGCGGTGGGGGTGTAGACCCCAACCCCGGGGCCACTCAGCTCGCGCACATCGGCCAGAAGCTGTGCCCGGTCAGTGCCCGGGCTGAAGCGCAAGATCGCCTCGGAATTCGGAGGGGGACGCACTTCCGGCGGGATCAGACTCTGCAAGCCACTAGCGGTCAGCATCACGCCAACGCCGAGGCGAGCGGCGTCTGCCTCAGGTGGGAGGATCACGGTTCCGACGATCCGCTTGCTCACATGGAGATTTCGGACGACGGTGATGCTCAGGTCGACGGGGCTGCCGATGTGGGCATGGGTGTCGCGCATGGTCTTGGCGCCGAGCACTACCTCGTCGGCCGATTGAGGCGCCCGGCCGCTCAAAATGATCGGTGAAATATGGCCTTTCAGGTCATCGAGTGTCACCGAGAAGACCGAGATGTTGTTGACCGTGATTGGGGGACTAGTGAGCACGGCGACGGCCTCGACGCGTGGATCCGACAGCAACGGTTGGGTGACGGAGGCGAGGTTTCTCCCCCGATCCGACGAGTTGTTGATGAGATGCACATCCCAGTTCCAGCCGTAGAGGCGGGGGG
>CAXMLU010000752.1:0-9312 GCA_964194255.1 uncultured bacterium | reverse complement strand
TAGCCCTTGTCGAAGCGCATGCCCTCGACCAGGTCGATCTCCAGGCCAAACGTCTGCGACTCCTCGACGGTGATGACCCCGTCCTTGCCAACCTTGTCCATGGCCTCGGCGATCAGTCCGCCGATTTCCTCATCGTTGTTGGCGGAGATGGACGCCACCTGGGCGATCTGCTCCTTGGAGTCGATCTCGATGGAGAACCCGCGCAGGGCCTCCACGGCTGCTTCCACTCCGGCCTCGATGCCCCGCTTCAGGGACATCGGATTGGCTCCCGCGGCCACGTTGCGCAGCCCCTCGTGGACCATGGCCCACGCCAGGACGGTGGCGGTCGTGGTGCCGTCGCCGGCTACATCGTCGGTCTTCTTGGCTACCTCTTTGACGAGCTCGGCCCCAATCTTTTCGTAGGGGTCCTCGAGCTCGATCTCCTTGGCCACCGATACGCCGTCTTTGGTGATAGTGGGGGCGCCCCACTTCTTCTCCAACACGACGTTGCGGCCCTTCGGCCCGAGGGTGACCCGTACGGCGTCGGCCAGTTGGTTCATTCCGGACTCGAGAGCCCGCCGGGCGGTCTCGTCGAAGGCGATCATTTTGGGCATTACGTAGTTCCTCCGAATGGCTCTGCGAACGGCACTGCGAACGGCCTCGTCCTACGGCCCGTTAGCACTCTCTACCTGGGAGTGCTAACAGCAAAGCACGATGGCAGCCACTCTGCAACTAGGCCAAGCCAGCGGCCACCCGGCGGGGTTCGCGGATGCCGGCTCGGGCGCGTGGCTGCACACGGCCGACGGGGCTGGCAGGGACGGCCCGCACCCCAAGGGTTGGGGTCCCCGCCACGCGGAGGAGCCTGCCCCACCGGTGGGATCGGGCCCCAGGCGGGTTAATTACGCCGAGTGAAGGCCGACTCGAGCCGGCTGAGCAGATCCGCCTTCTGGAGCTCGGCGTCGCGGCGGGCGGCCAGCTCGGGCGAGGGTATGGCCATCAGCTCGGCGATGGCCTGCACGAGGCGCTCAGGGTCGAAGGGCTTGGCCACGTACTCGTCGGCGCCGAGCTCCCAGCCCCGGACGTAGTCACGCTCGCCGGTCATGCACGTCAGGATCATCACCCGGGTGTCGGGGGCCAGGCCCTGCTGGCGCTTGGCTCGGAGGACACCGAAGCCGTCCATGCCGGGCATCATGAGGTCGAGAACGAGGCAGTCGGGGGCCCGCTCAGCCATCGCCGCAATCGCGGCGTTGCCATCAGCGGCCTGGCGAACCTCGTACCCCGAGTCCATCAGGGTGAAGGCAAGCATGCCTCGGATATCCGGATCGTCGTCCACCACCAACACTTCGGCCACACGTGCTTGTCGGAAGAACTAGGGCCGAGGTTGAGAAGTGCGGGGAAAAGGGACGAACCGCCCAGGCTCGGGAGGGCTATCCGCCCGCGACAGCGGGGACGATCGAGACGGTCTGGCCGGGCGTCACCTCGGTGTCCAGACCCTGGAGAAACCGGACGTCCTCCTCGGCCACGAAGACGTTCACGAACCGGCGCAGGGCGCCGCCATCGTCGAAGAGACGACCCTGGAATCCAGGGTGCGCCACATCGAGGGCTTTGAGCACTTCTCCGACCGTCGCCCCGTCGAGGTCGACCTCGCTGGCCCCGCCGGCCAGGGACCGCAGCTGGCTCGGTATCCGAACTTTGACGCTCATCAGAGCCCCGCTTCCTCGAGATCGACGGTGGCCGAGAACGCCTCCATGGTGGGGGCAATGGTGGCGGTGGGCCGGCCGTAGTCGGCCACCGCCTCGATGGTCTTCAGGCCGAGACCGGTCACGTACGCCACCACCCGCTCGTCGGGGCGCACCACTCCGGATGCGGCCAACTTGGCCAGGGTGGCGATGGTCACCCCGCCGGCGGTCTCCGCGAAGATGCCCTCCGTTCGCGCCAGCAGCCGGATGCCTTCGATGATCTCGTCGTCGGTGACCGCGGCGATGGCCCCGCCCGAGGACCGCACCGCGTCGAGGGCGTAGCCGCCGTCAGCGGGGTTACCGATGGCGAGCGATTTGGCGATGGTCGATGGTTTCACCGGCCGGACAAAGTCATGGCCCTCGGCGAAGGCGTTGGCCACCGGCGAGCAGCCCGCCGCCTGGGCTCCCGAAATGCGAACCTGGCCGCTGTCCTCAGGCAGCAAGCCCACGTTGACCAGCTCCTTGAATCCCTTGGCGATCTTGGTGAGCTGGCTGCCGGAGGCGATCGGTACAACGACATGGTCGGGCAGTTGCCAGCCCAACTGTTCCGCGACCTCGAAGGCGAGCGTCTTGGATCCCTCGGCGTAGTAGGTACGCACATTGACGTTCACAAACGCCCACGTCGGTTTCTCGCTGGCCAGCTCGGCACAGAGTCGGTTCACGTCGTCGTACGTGCCCTCCACCGCGATCAGGACGCCACCGTAGATCGCCGTTGTGACCACTTTGCCCAGTTCGAGGTCATGGGGGATGAAGACGACGGACTGCATCCCGGCTCGGGCGGCGTGGGCCGCAACCGAGTTGGCCAGGTTGCCGGTCGAAGCACAGGCGGCCACCTTGAATCCGAGCTCGCGGGCCTTCGTCAGCGCCACGGATACCACCCGGTCCTTGAATGACCCGGTGGGGTTCAGGGTGTCGTTCTTGACCCAGAGCTCACCGAGTCCCAACTCGGCGGCGAGACGATCGGCTCGCACAAGCGGGGTGAACCCGGCGCCGAGGTCTACGCCACCGCCACCGGACGCCGGCAACAGATCGGCATATCGCCAGATGGTGTGCGGCCCGGCCGCAATTCGCTCCCGGCTGATGGCGCCGGCGATGGCCTCGTAGTCATAGACGACCTCGAGGGGGCCAAAACACCACTCACACACATGCAGCGCCTCGGCTGGATACGGGCGCGCGCACTCACGGCATCGGAGTCCTTCAACAAACGGCAACCTTCGTCCTCCTACATCATCGATCGGGCATTGGCACCTGGTGCACCTGCCTCGCGGAGGCCACTGGTTGCCGCGGCGTCGTCGGGCCCGTCCCTCGACCGCTCTGGATGGTTGCTCCATGATTGCCGACGCAACCAGCGTTCGTCAAAGCACATCTTCCGATGCGATGATGTGCGTCCCCATGGCCGCCTCGATGGTCCGCACCTTCCACCACCGCCAGTTCGACGTCGACCACCTGCTGGAAGCCAAGCGGGGAAGGCGGGTTTCCGTGTGCCTTCCCGCCCGTGACGAGGAGGCGACGGTAGGGCGCGTCGTCGCGACCATCCGGCGGGAGCTGATCGACCGCCGCCCGCTGGTCGACGAGCTGCTGGTCATCGACGACGGGTCGGTCGACGCCACGGCCGCCGCCGCCCGGGCGGCGGGGGCCAACGTGGTCACGGCCGCGTCGATCCTCGCCGAGCACGACGGTCAAGCCGGCGATGGCGGCAAAGGGGCGGCGCTCTGGAAAGCCCTCTACGCCAGCCGGGGCGATGTCCTGGTGTTCTGCGACGCCGACGTCAAGAACTTCGGGCCGCGCTTCGTCGTCGGCCTCGTCGGCCCGCTGCTCCTCGACGAGGATCTGGCCTTTGTGAAGGGCTTCTACGACCGGCCCCTCGACGGGCGCCCGGGAGAAGGCGGCCGGGTCACGGAACTCGTCGCCCGCCCGCTGATCTCGTTGTTCTTCCCCCACCTGGCGGGCATCGTGCAACCCCTCGCCGGGGAGTGCGCCGGGCGCCGGGACGTGCTGGAACTCCTTCCCTTCGTAGAGGGCTACGGCGTGGACCTCGGGCTCCTGATCGACGTGGTCGAGCGTTTTGGGCTGTCATCGATCGGCCAGACCGACCTCGGCGTCCGAGTCCATCGCAACCGGTCCCTGGACGAGCTGGCCCCCCAGGCCCTGGCCGTGATGCAGACCGCACTGGCCCGCGCCGGCGGTGGGGCGAGCCGGGCGTGGTCGCCGGTTCTTGTGCGGCCCGGCATCGAACCCGTGACGGTGGCGGTCGGCGAGCGCCCGCCCATGGTCGAGGTGCCTGCCTACCGCAAGAGCGCCTGAACCTCGGCCTCGATCAGGCTCACCGTCTCGGCCCGGGCCCGGGCCTGGCCGTACCGGTCGGACAGGGACACCACGAACAGCCCATCCCCCACCCCGGGATCGGCGCCGCCCGCTACCACTACGGTCCTGACTCCGGCCGTCGCCGCCAGCCGGATGACCCCGCCGACGGCCTTTCCCCGGAACGACTGCTCGTCAAGCCACCCTTCGCCGGTGATGACCAGATCGGCGCCCTCGACCCGCTCCTCCAGGTCGATGGCATCGGCGACCAGGTCGAAGCCGGGAACCAGCTGAGCGCCCAGCGCGGCCAAACCGCCAGCCAGGCCCCCGGCCGCGCCCGAACCGTCGATGCCGGTGACATCGATCCCGTAATCCTCCTGGTACACCTGAGCCAGCCGTTCAAGCCGGCGGGTCAGCAGCGCTACCTGCGCGGGCGTCGCCCCTTTTTGGGGCGCGAAGACCGGTGCCGCGTCGACAAACCGTGTCGTCACGTCGCAGGCGACGATCAGCTCGACACCGCGCAGGCGGGCATGGGGCGACAGCACCCGCAGACAACCCAGACCGCCGTCGGTCGTCGCCGAGCCGCCGACGCCGACCAAGACTCGCCGCGCGCCGGCGGACACGGCCGCGGTAATCAGTTCCCCGGTGCCGGCGGTGCTGGCCCGCAGCGGGTCGTTGCCCTCCGCCCCGCCCGCCAGCACCAGGCCTGAGGCCCGGGCCATCTCCACCACGGCTGTGACGCCGTCGGCCAGCATCGCCCACTCGGCGGTGACGGGCCGGCCAAGGGGTCCCGTCACTTGCTCCGTCCGGCGGCTGCCGCCGAGGGCGTCGAGGAGGCCTTCGCCGCCATCGGCTACGGGTGCCTCGTCGGCGGTCCAGCCCGCGGCGGCCGCGGCGCGGCCGACCGCCGCCGCCACCTCGCCGGCCGTGGCAGTGCCTCGGAACTTGTCGGGTGCGGCGACGAGGTGCGGCACGTCCCGTATCGTGGCACCCCGCATGCCCCCTCCTGATCTCGTGGTCGCATCCAACCGGGGCCCGTTGTCGTTCCGCTTCGCCGATGACGGCAAGTTGGTGACCAAGCGGGGCGGGGGCGGCCTGGTCAACACCCTCGGGCCGGCACTGGCGGGAACAGGTGCCTTGTGGGTCTCGGCCGCGATTAGCGACGCGGACCGGGCCGCGGCCGCGGGCGGAGTGCTGGAAGCCGAAGGGTTCCGCTCGCTGTCGCTCCTAGTCGAAGCCGATGCGTATCGCCGCTACTACGACATCATCGCCAACGGGGTGCTGTGGTTCGTCCATCACAACCTCTATGACACGCCGCGGCGCCCCCGTTTCGACCGTCATGTCCGGGAGGCTTGGGAGGCTTACCGGGCCGTGAACGAGTTGTTCGCCGACGCCCTCGCCGAGCAAAGCGGCGAGCGGGCAACGGTCCTGGTGCACGACTACCACTTGAGCCTGCTCGGATCTCTGTTGGCGCAACGACGGCCTGACTTACGCACGGTCCACTTCCACCACACCCCTTTCGCCGATGCCTATGGAATCCGCATCGTCCCCGACGCGATGGCACGCGAGCTCATGGAGGGCCTGGCCGGATTTCGGTCGTGCGGGTTCCACAGCGCCCGTTGGGCCCACGCGTTCACCTCGTCGTGCGCCGAGGTACTCGGTCCGGACCGAGCGCCTCCCACCTACGTCGCTCCGGCTGCACCCGACCTCGACGACCTGCTCGCCGTTGCAGGTGGCGCCGCCTGTCGCGCCGGCCTGGACAGCCTCGAGGAAGTCGTCGGAGACCGGCGCCTGGTGGTACGGGTGGATCGGATCGAGCCCTCCAAGAACCTGCTGCGCGGCTTTCACGCCTTTGACCTGCTGTTGCGCGAGCATCCCGAATGGCGGGACCGGGTGGTGTTCGCCGCCTTCGTCTACCCCTCCCGCGAGGTACTGCCCGAGTACCAGGCCTACCGCCAGGAGACCGAGGCGCTAGCGGCACACATCAACGCGACGTGGGGCACCAGCGACTGGACGCCGATCGTGCTCGACACCACCGACAACTTCCCGCGCTCGGTAGCCGGGCTGCGCCGTTACGACGTGCTGCTCGTGAACCCGGTCCGGGACGGCCTCAACCTCGTCGCCAAGGAAGGGCCGGTGGTCAACGAGCGCGACGGCGTGCTGATCCTCAGCCGGGAAGCGGGGGTCTTCGACGAGCTCGGCGACGACGCATTGGTCATCAACCCGTTCGACGTGGCCGCCACCGCCGATGCTCTGCACGCGGCCTTGACCATGCCGGCCGACGAACGTCGATCGCGACTGGCCGGGCTACAGGCAGCGGCCTGGCGGCGGCGTCCCCGGGACTGGTTTGACGATCAGGTCCGAGCGGCCGGCAACTAGTCGAGAAGCGCCCCCAGGAAATCGAGGACGCCGTCCGGCCCGTCCACTTGCAGGTCGGACCGCTCCATGAGCACGGCCGGCGCCTCGTCGGAGCGCACCGCCACTTTCAACACGTCGGTCCCCGTGCGCCTCCACTTATCGAGTACGTCGAACGCGGGCAGGTCGCCAATGTCGTCACCAATGAAGCAGACGGGGCTCAGCCCGTGAGCCAGCTGGTACACCACCGTGCCCTTGTCGGCCCGGACCGGAGGCCGCAGCTCCCACGACATGCGGGCCGGGTGCAGGACCAGGCCGGTTCGGTTGGCCTCGGACTGGGCCCAGGTCGCCACCTCAGTCGTCCGCTCCGGATGCGACCGGACGTGCAATGTCACCGACAGGCCTTTGCGCTCGACCGACACGTCCGGCGGGAGTTGTGACTCGGCGGCCGTCGCTGCCTTCTCCACCAGCGTCCGCCAGCGCTCGGCCCCGGGAACGACCGCCACGGCGCCGTCGGCGGACAATCGCTCCAGGCCGTACAGGCCGGAGAGGACCAGCCGGCCCGGCCCGCCATCGATGCCGAGGTGCTCGATGAGGAACGACACGGTCCGGCCCGACACCACCGCCACCACCCCATACCGGTCAGCCAGCCGGTGCAGCACGTCCACCGCGCCCGGCGCCGGTCTGGCATCAGCAGCCTCCACGACGATGTTCGAGACCGTGCCGTCGAAGTCGACGAGCACGGCCGCCCGGTCAGGCGTATCGCGAAACGGGGCGATGAATTCGGATCGACTCATGGTCTGGAAGGTACCCTCGTCCCGTGGTCCACCGTAGGCTCTTCGCTGTCCTCATGGCGACAGCCGCAGCCGGCGCCGCGTCATCGTGCCGTCCGGGCACAGTTCGTATCGCCTTTCGCCCCAAGCCAGGCACACATTATCGGTACCGCTTGGATGTGCGGGCCGTCACCGTCACCCGGCTGGCGGGCCAAGCCCGGCGGACGGCTGACCACCAGGTCATCTCTGTCGATCAGTCCGTACTTGGCACGTACGCCTCCGGCGTACAGGTCGAAGTCGTGCTGCAAGGCTCCTCCGGCCCTCAACGTCGCTTCCTTGTCACCCTCGATCGCTCAGCGCGGCTCAGCGGACTCCAGTTGGTGGACGGACTACCGGCGGCGGTACTGGGCGGCCTCGGGCTGCCCGAGGTGTTTCCGACGGCCGTGGGACCTCCCGACCGGCCGCTTGAGCCTGGCGTCACCTGGTCCATCGACCAGTCCGTCACGACGCCTGGATCACCCGCCGCGCACCTCAAGGGCAGCGGTCGTCTCAGCTCGTTGGGCGTCGTCCATAACCACGCGGTGGCGGTTGTGCAGACCAGCTACACCCTCCCGGTGATGGCCACCGCCGCCACGGTTTCGGACGTGGCCCTGAACGGCGTCGAGCGGACACAAACGACCACTACGCAGCGGCTATCGGACGGCTCGGTCGAAGTGGATCAGGCTCACACCACCGCCACCTTCAACTTTGCCGTCCCGCCAACTTCAGCCGGAGGAACTCCGCAGAGCGGGGAAGTCGACCTGCAGGTCGACTCGGTCACCCGCCGTCTTCCTTCTTAGGGATGCGCCGTCGTGGTTGTCGTCTTGGGAGGCGCGGTCGTCGCCGGAGCCTGGCGGACTGTGGTCTGCGTCGGCAAGGTCGTGGCTGTGCCCGGCGTGGTCGGCGCATTGGCGAGGTCAGGCCCGACCAGGACCAGCAAGCTGGCCGCGTTGAGGTTCACGACCGGAGGACTAGGTGGCATCGGCTGGGCCGCGGTTGGCGGCAAGTGAAGCGCGGCGGCGAGAACGGCCGCTTCGGACGCGTAACCGGGCGCGAAATACACGATTGACGCCGGCTCTTGCACCGTCGTATCCACGGCGGAGAGGGAGTTGTAGCCGAGCGAGTGCACGACGTTGGTGTAGCGCGCCCCTTGGCGCGCCACGCGGGTGCCGTTGGCCACCAGCACCTTGATGTCCTGCGGAGCTCGAGGCGGAGTGGTCGTGGTCGTGAAGGGCCGCGTCGTGGTCGTGGCGCCGTGCTTCGGCGGTTTGGCGGTGGTCGGTGAGCCCACCGTCTTCACGTTGCTGACCGGGGTGGGCACGGTATCGGCCCGATTGAGCAGCACCACGCCCAACCCAACGGCGGCCGCAAGCAGCACCAGGCCTCGCAGGCCGGCGGTGCCCGCTGAGCGACCGAATGATCCGTCGCCCGCGGCATGGGTGCCGCGCTTTACCGCGACGGTGGCTCCCCAGCCGACCGGCCCTCGAAGCGGGCCCGGCGGCGGCGATCACGCAGACGGCGCAGGCGGCGAACCACCAGCGGATCGTAGGCGTCGGCCTCAGGGGTCTCCAGCAGATCGTGGAGAACCTGGTAGTACCGGGTCGGCGACAGGTCGAACCGCACCCGGATGGCGACCTCCTTCGGACCAGGTTCGGTCCACCAGGTTCGCTCGAAGTCGAGGATCGCCTGGTCTCGTTCGGAAAGTGCCATCCGGGCAACCCTGCCACCCCCGGGGGTGAGGATCAAGCACCCTCACCCCGGAGGTGGTCTCAGGGTCTGCTAATTGCCTAACTGCCGGTGATGCCCACCACCGGCAGGGTCAACGGCGTGCCGCCCTCCGAGCCGGCGAACGTCGCGTCGCCGTGCGTGAAGATGCCGCCGTCGGTAGCCACCAGCCGGTAGCCGCCGTCGTCGGTCGTCGCCTGCATGCCGACGATCGGCTTGTTGAGTTTGATGGCGCCTTCCGAGCCGAAGAAGCCGGCGGTCCCGAAGGTGAAGATGCCACCGTCGGATGCGACTTCCCAGTAACCGCCGCCGTCTGAGGTGGCGGCCATGCCGACAATGGGCTTGTTCAGCACGGTGCCACCCTCCGACCCCTGGAATCCGGCGTCGCCGAAGGTGAAGAT
>CAXMLU010000751.1:0-9604 GCA_964194255.1 uncultured bacterium | reverse complement strand
TCCTCGAACACCCGGATGAAGGTTTCGCCGATGATCTTCCGCTTGCGTTCCGGATCGATGATGTCATTGAGGGCCTCGAGGAAGCGGTCGGCCGCCTTGACGTGGACGAGGTCGATGTCGAACTGCCGCCGGAACGTGTCCTCCACCTGATCGGCTTCACCCGCTCGGAGCAGTCCGGTGTCGACGAAGACACAGGTCAGCTGGTCGCCGATGGCCTTGTGGACGAGCGCGGCGGCCACAGCCGAATCGACGCCGCCCGAGAGGCCGCAAATGACCTTCTCCTCGCCCACCTGGGAACGGATGAGTTCGACCGACGAGTCGATCACCGACGTCATCGTCCACGTCGGCCGGCATCCGGCCACCTCGTAGAGAAAGCTCTTCAGGATGTCCTGACCTCCGGCCGTGTGCGCCACCTCGGGGTGGAACTGCACGCCGTAGATCCGCCGCTCCGCGTCCTCTAGAGCCGCCACCGGGATCTCGGGACTCACGGCCGTGGCCCGGAAGCCCACGGGAACCTCGGTGACCGAATCGAAGTGACTCATCCACACATCGAAAGTCGGCGGGACCTTGGCAAACAGCAGGGAGCCGGCGCCGATCGTGGCATCGAGCGGCGTACGCCCGTACTCGCCCTTCCCGGTCCGGGCCACTACCCCGCCCAGCTGCTGGGCGACGAGCTGCGCGCCGTAACAGATACCGAGCACCGGGACCCCCGTCTGGTAGATCTCCGGGTCGAGTCGAGGCGCTCCGTCCACGTGGACCGACGCCGGACCCCCAGAGAGAATGATGGCCCGGGGCCGGCGGGCGAGGAGCTCGGCCGCCGATATGGAATGCGGCACGATCTCCGAGTAGACGTGGGCCTCCCGCACCCGGCGAGCGATCAGTTGCGCATACTGGGCCCCGAAGTCGACGACGAAGACGGTGTCGAAGTCGCTCGCTGCAGCGGCCATCGCGCTAATGGCCCATGCCGATGCCTTGCGAGCGCTGCAGCGACTTGCCCTCGGTCATCAGCGCGGGGGCGACCATGACTTCGGCCTTCTGGAACTCCTTGACGGTCTCGTATCCTGTCGTCGCCATCGAGGTCCGCAACGCCCCGAACAGATTGAGGCGCCCGTCGTTTTCGTGGGCCGGGCCGATGAGGATCTCCTGGATCGATCCGCGTACCGCCGTCTTCACCCGGGCGCCCCGGGGCAGCGTCGGGTGGAAGGTGGCCATACCCCAGTGGTAGCCCTTGCCCGGCGCTTCGTGGGCGGCGGCTAGCGGGGAGCCGATCATCACTGCATCGGCCCCGCAGACGATGGCCTTGGCGATGTCGCCACCGGTGGCCATGCCGCCGTCGGCGATGACGTGAACGTACACACCGGTCTCGTCGAGGTGCTGGGCTCGGGCGGCACGGGCGTCGGCGATCGCGGTCGCCTGAGGTACTCCGATGCCGAGGACACCGCGGCTCGTGCACGCGTGGCCGGGGCCGACGCCAACCAGGATCCCTACTGCGCCCGTACGCATCAGGTGAAGTGCGGCCTGATAGGACGCGCATCCGCCGACGATCACCGGCAGGTCGAACTCCCGGATGAACCGCTTCAGGTTAAGTGGCTCCACCGTGCGCGACACGTGCTCGGCCGAGACCACCGTGCCCTGGATCACAAAGAGGTCAAGCTCGGCTTCGATGAGGATGTTGGCGTAAAGGGCGGTGCGTTGCGGCGTCAGCGACGCACACGAGACGACGCCTGCCTCATTGATTTCGCGGATGCGCTGGCCGATTAGCTCCGGCTTGATCGGCTCCGAGTACATCTGCTGCATGCGCGCCGTCGCCTTGTCGGTATCAAGCTGGGCGATCTCGTCGAAGAGGGGTTCGGGGTCCTCGTACCTCGTCCACAGCCCTTCCAGGTTGAGGACGCCCACACCGCCCAACCGGCCGACCTCGATGGCCGTCGCCGGGCTGACCACCCCGTCCATCGCCGACGCCATCAGCGGCAACTGGAAGCGGAAGGCGTCGAGCTCCCAGGAGATGTCGACATCCTCCGGGTCGCGGGTCCTCCGGCTCGGGACGATGGCGATGTCATCGAATCCGTACGCCCTGCGTCCGGACTTGCCTCGTCCGATCTCGACCTCGGCCACCCTGGTCACCCCATATCCGTCGCGCGCCCTGGAAACATACGAGTTTAGTTCCCTGGGGCAGGCAGGCGGTGCAGCCTCAGGCGGGTCAATGGCGGGGAGACAGCAAGCGCAGCACCTGCTTAGCCATGGCCGAGTTCATCTCGTAGAGCACCGAATTCCTGGCTTTCTCCACGCGCTTGAGGACGTCACCCTCGGTTGCATCGGACAAGGCGTCGAGACCGGCGATGACGGCGCGGCGAGTGTTGTCCGTCGCCTCGTAGCCCATGCGGGTGAGCGCCTTCACCACCTCGCTCCGCGCGACCGGTCCGGGGGCGGCCTGGGCGATGACGGTGAGCGCGTCCTTGGTCAGCTCCGATGCCCGCGCCACCGCTTCGGGCAGGTCGAGATGCTCTTCCTGGCCGTCGACCGATGCCAGCCAGCGGCGCACCTTGCGGACGATCTCGTCGTGGGTTTCGCCCTCGAAACTCAGCTGCACCACCCCACCAGGCTACCGTCGGCGGGTGCGCGGCACCGGGACAATCGTCAACGTGCTGAGCGTGCTGGCCGGCAGCTTCGCCGGCCTCCTGGCCGGGAATCACCTCACGGACCGGATCCGAACCACCTTGCTCCAGGGGATCGGCCTCGTCGTTCTCGTCATCGGCGTATCCGACGCCGGTATGTCCAGGAACATCACGTTCCCGCTCGTGTCCATCGTGCTCGGGGGCGCCATCGGCGAGCTGATTCAGTTGGAAGAACGGCTCAACGGAGTGGGCGAGCGGGTCCAGCGGCTGGCCCGCCGGACATCGGGACCCTCGACGTTTGTCGACGGGTTCGTGACCACCAGCCTGCTGTTCTGCATCGGACCTCTGACGATCCTCGGGTCGATTCAAGACGGCCTCGGCCGCGGCGCCCAGACCCTCATCGTCAAGTCGGCGCTGGATGGCACGGCCGCCCTGATCTTCGCCTCGACCCTTGGCATGGGTGTGGCCTTCTCGGCGGTCACTGTGCTGGTGGTCCAAGGCACCCTGACGCTCGCCGCGTCCGGCGCAGACGCCATCCTGACCAGACGCATGATCGACGAATTGACAGCCACCGGCGGCATCATCATCCTCGGCCTGGCCTTGCGGCTGCTCGACCTGAAGTCGATCCGGGTGGCGTCCTTCCTCCCCGCCCTGCTCCTCGCCCCCATCGGTGTGGCCCTCTTCGCCAAGTAGGGGCCGGGCCGGCTTCAACCCGAAGAGGCAGACAGATTGGTCGCCGCGGGCAGCCAAATTGTCTGCCACCTGGCCCCCGCCAGTCTTCGTCCGGGCAACCCCGTCAGCCAGGCACCACCGTCACCAGGTCGAGAAGTTCTCTGAGCATGCGGCCGGTGGCGCCCCAGACCACGTCCTCGCCGAGGGCGAAGAAGTGCACGGCCCGCTCCCCAACCTGGTCCAGCTGCCACCGCTCTTCCCAGTAGACGCCGTCGGCCAGCAAGTCGACCAGGGCCACGTCAAAGGCCAATTCCACTTCCGACGGATTGGGGCGAAGGACGGGCCGCCCGGCCACCGTCCCCACGAACGGCGTGATCACCGCCTGGCTCGACAGTGTCGCCAGCGGAGAGAGCTCACCGATGATGTCCACGCCGGCCGGGTCGAGGCCGATCTCCTCGGCGGCCTCGCGCAGAGCCGCGGACAGGGCCTCCTCGCCCGGCTCGATGCGGCCACCGGGGAACGACACCTCACCGGTGTGGTTGCGCAGGTGGGCCGCCCGCCGGGTGAGGACGATGCGAGCCTCGTGAAATTCCTCGAACAGCACCGCCAGCACCGCGCTGGGCCGGGCCGTGCTGACCGGCAGACCCTGGTGGGCTTCGGGATCGAGCACCCAGCCGGGCGGCGAGTGGGGCCAGGCCGGACCGGTCCGGTCCATGGCCGCCCGCACCCGAGCCAAGGTGATCCCCTGGCGGACTTCGACGGGTAACGTCGCCCAGCTCGGAGCGGGGCCCGGCCGGCTGTTGGCCGGACGGGGGATGACCTGTCGTACGGGACTCACACGGCGGCCAGGCTGGCCAATCGGTCCTCGATGCCGGCCTCCTTCAGGCACTCGAGCACCGTGGCCGGGCCAATCTCGGCCCGCTCCCACGCCATCCACGGGTCGGTGAGGGCCGGCTCGGCCAGGCCCTCGAGCACGTCACGAATGCCACCCTTTTTCAGGTTGCTCACCACCTGCCCCGGCAAGACGTCGTCGCGCGCCCAGGCCCTCCAGAAGTCCAGCAGCTTCGAGGGGTCAGGGGGCGGTCGATCCATGGACAGACACTATTCGGCCAGACTTCCGTTAATGGCCGGCTACAGCGGAACTCCTCTCGCCGCCAAACTGGGCATCAAGCCCGAGGCGCGCGTCGCTCTCGTGAACGCGCCAGACGGCTTCGACCAGGTCCTCGCCCCGCTTCCGCCGGGCGTGACCGTCCTGCGTCAACTTCGCGGCCCGCTCGATGTCATCGTGGCGTTTGTGACCAGGAGGGCCGAGCTGGAGCGCCGCCTCCCCGCCCTGCGGGCGGCGCTCGCCCCGGCCGGCGGTCTCTGGGTGGCCTGGCCCAAGCGAGCCTCCAAGGTGCCGACGGACATCACCGAGGACGTCATCCGCGACGTAGCTCTGCCAACCGGATTGGTCGACAACAAGGTGTGCGCAATAGACGAGACGTGGTCCGGCCTACGCCTGGTCATTCGCCTGGAGCTTCGGCCCGCCAAGCCGCGCCGAACCAGCGCCCCGAGCAGTCGCCGGAACTGAGCAGTCGCCGGCGCTGAGCTACCGTGCCGCCTCATGGTGGCCATCAGCGGTGACGTGGAAACCGGCTTCGGGATCGTGCGCGACGCGTTCGCTCACAACTTCGAGACATACGGCGAACTGGGAGCGGCCTTCTGTCTCCATGTGGACGGACGGAAGGTCGTTGACATCTGGGGCGGAGTAGCCGACCGGGCCACGGGTGCGCCGTACTCGGAGGACACTTTGCAGCTGGTCTTCTCGACGACCAAGGGGGCGACGGCCATCTGTGCCAACCGCCTGGCCGAACGCGGCTTGCTCGATGTGGATGCCCCGGTAACAAAGTACTGGCCCGAGTTCGGGGAGGCCGGCAAAGACACCATCCCCGTCCGCTGGCTGCTGTGTCACAAGGCCGGGCTTCCCGTCGTCGACGGCACGATGTCCCTCGAGGAGGCGCTGGCCTGGGATCCCGTGATCCGTGCCCTGGAGAAACAGCCCCCGATCTGGGAACCGGGCACCGCCCACGGCTATCACGCCACGACCTATGGGTGGCTCATCGGCGAGGTGGTGCGGCGCATCAGCGGGACGACGGTTGGTCAATTCTTCGCCGCGGAAGTCGCCGAGCCCCTCGGTCTCGAATTCTGGATCGGGCTCCCCGACGAGCAGCAACACCGCTGCGCTCCGCTGGTAGAGGCCGAACAACCGACGGACGAGGCCAGCCTGGCCCTCATGGCCAAATTCGTCGGTCCCGACACCCTCACTGGACGGGCGCTGGTGGCACCCGGCGGGGCGTTCTCGGAGAGGGGAGTCTGGAACCGGCCGGAGCTACGGGCTGCCGAGATCCCGGCCGCCAATGGGGTTACCAACGCTCGCTCGCTGTCCCGCATGTACGCGGCGGTGATCGGCGAGGTGGATGGGGTCCGGCTGCTCACGGACGCCCAGATCGCCGCCGCCACCGAACGACAGACCTACGGGCCCGACAAGATCCTGTTCTTCGAGACGTCCTTCGGGCTTGGCTTCATGCTGTCCTCGGCGTTCTCTCCATACGGCGGTCCCAGGAGCTTCGGACACGCCGGCGCAGGAGGTTCTCTCGGCTTCGCCGACCCCGGGACCGGGATCGGGTTCGGCTACGTCATGAACCGGATGATGCAGAACCTCTCCGGCGATCCCCGCACAATCGGTCTGGTGAACGCCGTGTACCAGGCCGTCGGCAGCGCGTACCGGGTTGGTTAGCGGTCAGGAGTGGCTGAGGATCAGGGGCCTGGCGGTCGCCCCGACGCCCAGCGCCCACACCCGGCTTCCGCCGGCGTTCGCCGCCGCCGCGTAAAGGCTGGCGGGGACCGGGGTGGAAGCGGTGCTGCTCCACCTGCTGCCGTCCCAGTGGAGGAGCAAATTGCTGGCCTGCGTCCCGTGGTACTGGGTCCCGAACGCCCAGAGGTCGTTGGCGGAGCGAGCCGCGGCCGCGGTGAATGTCGGGTAGGTGACACCCTGAACCGGTGGCATGAACGTCCACGAGACCCCGTCCCAGTGCTCGACGAGAGCGGTCCCGCCGGACTGGCCAAAGGCCCAGGCGTTCGTCCCCGAGAGGACGGTCATCGCGCTGACAGTCGGGCTGCCGTTGGCGGGTTTGGCCATCGCCACCACGCTCCAGGCGGTGCCGTCGTAGTGCAAGGAATAGATGTCGTCGGTGTACGAGGGCGTCGTGTAGGTGCCGACCGCCCAGATGTCGGGCCCGCTCGAGCTCACGGACGTCACCCGGTTGCCAACGGTGTTGGACGGGTTCGGTTGCGGGATGGTGACCGCCGTCCACGCCCCGCCGTCCCAGTGCTCGACCATCCCGTTGGTACTGACGGCCCACGCGTTGGTGGGGCTGAGATCGGCCACTCCGGCCATCCGCCCGAGGTTGACCCCTGTGGTCGCCGACCACGTGGTGCCATTCCAGTGCTCGAACAGGGAGTTGTTGCCGCGGTAACCGCCGGCGCGGGTGAACCCGACCGCCCAGGCATCGGTCGCGCTGCTCGAGCTCACCCCGAATAGGCCGGCCACGGTTCCGTTTACGTTCGCCGTGGGGACCATGGACCACGCGCTGCCGTTCCAGTGGTAGGAGATCGGCGGCGGCGATGCGGTGCCCGCCCCGCCGAAGGCGTTGCCCACCGCCCAGGCGTCGTTGTTGGTCAGCGCCCATGCGGCGTAGATGACGGCGTTCGTGTTCGTCGGCGGCGTGCTCGCAACCATCCAGCCCGTCCCGGCCAGTGCGGTGGGTCCCACGAATAGAGCACCAACGGTGACGGCAACCGGTGTGCCCCAGCGCAGCGGCTTCCGCATCGGGCGTCCTCCTCGTCTGGTCCGGCCAGGGACACATAGATGGCTCTGCTGGTGACCTACGTCCCGGAGCCTCGAAGAGATTGCTCGGTCGTCCAAGCCCGCTCTGACAGGATGGGTCGGTGGTAAGCAAGGCTCGCCTCGAGGCCCTGAGCGACGGCATCTTTGCCATCGCCATCACCCTGCTCGTCCTCACCATCACGCAGCCGGGCGACTTCCACAAGCTGGCGACGGAGCTGGCGAATCTGTGGCCGTCGCTGGCCGCCTACGTCGTGAGCTTCGCGGTGATCGGGATCATGTGGCTCAACCATCACACGCTCTTCACTCACTTCGAACGAATCGATCGAGGGCTCTTCTATCTCAACCTCCTCTTGCTGATGACCATCGCATTCATCCCCTACCCGACGGGCGTCCTCGGAGAGGCGTTGCGCAAAGGGCAAGGGGCGCGCACGGCCGCGGTGTTCTACAGCGCCACGATGGCCATCAATGCGTATGCGTGGGGCGCGTTGTGGCTCTACGCCTCGGTAGGGCGGCGGCTGCTGCACGAGTCCTTCCCGGAGGGCGAGCGACGCATCGCCACCCTGCTGTTCACCTCCGGCACCCTCGCCTACACGGTTTCAGTGGGCATCGCCTTCGTCAACGCTTATGCGTGCCTTGCGTTCCACGCCGCCATCGCCGTGTTTTATGCGCTCGACCCCGTCTCGCGGCGAACGGCGCGAAGCGCGTAGGCCGGAGTCAGCCGCCCGTGGTCGGAGGCGCGGTCGTCGGGAGTCCGGGTGGCCTCGCGTCGAAGCACGGCATGTTCGAGGCCAGCTTCTGTGTGGGACCGATCTCGCCGAGACCCATGCCGGACCCGGACCCGGCCGTGTCCGGATCGGACACTCGGACATCGCATGCGGTGGCGGGAGCGGCGATCGCATAGAAGCGGGACTTCGGAAAGCTGGCCTCGGCAGCGGTGTCGATGGTGACGTTAAGGCCGACCGAGGTGACCGTCACCCGGCGTACGGCGGCGTCGACCTCGCCGAAGACGAAGATGACACCTGCGACGAGAACCCAGTTCGGACGGTCGCAGCCGTTGCGATTGCCGTCGCTGTGTTCGCCCTTGAATGCGAGTTCGGCACAGGCCATCCGTTGATCTTCGGGGCCGAGGGGATACCCGGCCGGAACGAGCGCGGTGAGGGTCCACTGGTCGCCGCCGACGGACCCGGTCTGGACCTGGTGACGGGTCATGTCCGGCGCCACCTGCCCGGTGCGGGCGAGCACATCGGTTTCGATGGTGAGTCGATGCCACGTGGTCGCGTCGACGGGCCGGACGTCCTGGGCGACGTGGTTGAGGGTGGCCACGTCGATCGGATCGCGGACCTGGACGGTGATGGCGAAGCCGGGGCGTTCCTCCCACCAGAGCGCGTGGCCATAGACCTGCCCGGTGTCCATGAGCGCGACGAGCGTGGCCTGGTGGCTGCGGATAGTCGTGGCGGTACCGGCTCCCAGTCCAAGTCGGGCAACGCTGGCGGTCGGCATCGTCCTCACACTCAGCCCATCACCGGCCTGGTCGCCCGCCGACCCGTAGCCGGCGCCGTGCAACTTCGACACCTTGTCGTCGGCGGCGGTGACGAGCGAGTACCCGGACGGAACCCAGCCCGCCACGTAGTAGTCGCTGGTCGACGTGACCGGCCCAGACGGCACCGGGCCAGCCGTGCTCCCGCTCCCGCACGCGGCGGTCGCAACGATCGACAACGTGAGCATCACCCGGGCGGCGGTGCCTCGGACCACAACACAGCATGACCGAGAAACCGCATCGAAGGGCGCGGGCTGTCTCACCGCAAAAGCAAACGGCCGGACCCGTAGGTCCGGCCGTCGCACACATCTGGAGGTGGGGGAGCTACATCATCCCCATTCCGCCCATGCCACCCATGCCACCCATTCCGCCGCCGCCCGGCATGGCCGGCATGCCCGAGCTCTTCTCGGGCTTTTCGGCCACGAGGGCTTCGGTGGTGAGCAGCAAGCTGGCGATGGACGCCGCGTTCTGCAACGCGGAGCGCGTCACCTTGGCCGGATCGATGACACCGGCTTTGAACAGATCCTCGAACTCGCCGGTGACGGCATTGAGTCCGATGTTCCCGGTCTCACGCTCGGCCTGCTGGACCATGACCGCACCTTCGAGTCCGGCGTTGCTGGCGATCCACTTCAGTGGTTCCTCCAGCGCCTTACGGACAATGGAGGCACCAGTGGCCTCGTCGCCGGACAGCTTGCCGAGGAGGGCGTCGATGGCCGGACGGGAGCGGATAAGGGCGACGCCGCCGCCGGCGACCACGCCCTCTTCGATGGCCGCGCGAGTGGCGGACAACGCGTCCTCGATGCGGTGCTTTTTCTCCTTCAGCTCCACCTCGGTGGCGGCGCCGACCTTGACCACGGCTACGCCACCGGAGAGCTTGGCCAGCCGCTCCTG
>CAXMLU010000750.1:0-6573 GCA_964194255.1 uncultured bacterium | reverse complement strand
CCCGCCTCTCCGGCTACGGCCCGAGCCAGCAGCGTCTTGCCCGTTCCTGGCGGCCCGACCAACAGCACGCCCTTGGGGATCCTGGCGCCGATGTCCCGGAACCGACCCGGCTCCTTGAGGAAGTCGACGACCTCACTGATCTCCTGTTTGACGGCCCGGTAGCCGGCCACGTCGTTGAAGGTCGTGCGGGGCCGCTCAGTCGTGTACACCTTGGCCTTCGAACGGCCGATGGACATGATCCCGGTCATCTGGCCCTGCGCCCGTCTGCTCATCCAGAAGAAAAAGCCGATGATGATGCCGCCGTAAAGGAGGAATGGCAGCAGGGTGGAAAGCAGGTTGGGCGTCGAGTGATCGAAGGTCAGATTCTTGACGTGGTCCTTGAGGAGCTGCACCTGGCTGTCGGTCAGGGGATGGGGACCGTTGACCGAGTAACTGGTCTGCTTTGTGTCGGTCAGCTTGCCGCTGATGTGGCCGTTGTCGTTGTTGACCTTGGCCGACAGGACCTGGCCCTTCTGCGCCGCGTTGATGAACTCGCCGTAGCTGAGCGGCGTGCTTTTCGAACCTCCCGACATCCCCTGGACGAGAAGGACCAGCACGAAAAGGCCGAGGATGGCCAGGGCGACAATCCGCCACGTACGATCCGACCCCTGGCCGGGTAACTGACGTTCGGGACGGCCGGGACGGAGGTCCCCCGGTGGACGACTCATGCCTCCATGCTAGAGGCGGGTAGGTCCTACGGGGTTCACGGGCATCCACGTGGAGTTACGAGGCCGTGTATACGTTGCATTCATGAATCGCACGAGCTTCTGCGCCCGGCCGGGTTGCGGAGCGCTCGCCGCCGCCCTCTTGCGCTACGACTACGCCAGCCGCACGGTGTGGCTCGACCTTCCGAGCGGCCAACGAGAAGGTACGACTCTGGGCATGTGCGCCGCCCACGCGGACGGGTTGAGGGTCCCGGTGGGCTGGTCGAGTCAGGACGAGCGCCGGTCGGCCGCGACCGAGTCCGTCCAGACGGCCATCGCCGTCTAGGAAAGGGGTCTCGTTCGCCGGGACCTGGCACCATCGGCTACAAGGGAGCAGTGGCAGACGAGGGCGGGGCGGTTCGGGCCGAGCGTTGGGGCTTGGGGGACGTAGCGGTCGCGGTCATGGCCGGCCTGTTCGGGGCGACGATCTTCGCGAGTGGTTGGGCAGCCGCGACGGGCGCCGGCCCGACCGATCTCAGCTCGGATCTGGCTGGCCTGGCCGGCGAGTGGTTGGGCGTGGTGGCGGTGCTGGTTATTGCCGGCCGGACCAAGGGCGCAGGGGACCTGGCCACCGACTACGGGCTCCGGTTCGATCTGCTTCGAGATCTGATTCTCGGGGTCGTGGTCGGAGCGCTTTCCCAGGTGGTGCTCAGCTACGCCGTCACGCCGATCGTCGAGCACTTCCAGCGCCATCTCAAATTGTCCGAGCACGCCATCGACGTGGGTAACAAGGCGGCCGCGTCGTCCACAGGGACCAAGGTGTTGGTCGCCGCCGTATTTGTCATCGGGGCGCCGGTGATCGAGGAGCTCTTCTTTCGGGGCGCATTGCAGCGGGCCCTCACCCGCCGCATAGGCGTCGTCGCGGCGATCGCGGTGAGCGCCGTCGTCTTCGCCCTGCCCCATCTGCAGGGCAACGTGTCGCTCGGCTCGAAGGTGACGCTGGTGGCCGAACTGGCCGCATTCGGTGTGGTGCTGTCCGTACTGGCCGAACGCACGGGGCGGCTTGGTCCTGGCATCTTCGCTCACGCCGCGTTCAACGCCGTGGCCACCTACAGCCTCCTCCACCACTAGGGGTTGCTCGGACGGCGCAAGTGGCCCGATCGACCTGACCGGAGCTTGTTCCGCCACGGCTCAAGACCGATCACGTCGCGACCGATGGTTGCACCGAAGGGGAAGATTTTTCCAGCGAAGGACGGCGTGAGATGGTCTGCCCGAGTTGCCGCACCAGGAAGGTCGTCCGCATCGGAGTGAAGTTGAAGGGGTCGAGTTTCACCCTTTCATCCTGCTCCGCTTGCGAGTTGCGTTGGTGGGATAGGGACGGCGAGACCGTGTCTCTTCCTCAGGTTTTTGAGATGGCCGCACCCGCCCAGTAGGGGGTTTTTTCGTCCCGACACAACGGCAGGTCGAGTTCGGGGCAACATAGACAGCGGTATGCGCCGGTCCGCCACGCTCCATGGAACGCGCCGTTCGATCGGTATCCGCCTGGCGGAAGTCCGCGACCGGCTACGGCCGCTCACGCTCGTGGAGTGGGTCAACCTGTTCGTGGTGGCCGCCCTGGGGCTATTCGTATTCGCCCAGCTGCATCCGGAGCTCATCTTTCGCAACAACACGCCGGCCGGCGGCGATATGGGCGCCCACGTCTGGCAGCCCACGTTTCTCCGCGATCACCTGCTGTCCCACGGCCGCCTGACGGGCTGGACTCCGGACTGGTACGCCGGGTTCCCGGCCCTGGTCTTCTACTTCCCGCTGCCCAGCCTGTTGATCGTCCTGCTCAACGTGGTGATCCCCTACGGGATCGCCTTCAAGGTGGTCACCATCCTCGGGCTGGTCACGCTGCCGGCGGCGGCCTGGTTCCTCGGCCGCATGATCCGCATGCCCGACCCGGGCCCGGCCTGCCTGGCCGTGGCCACACTGCCGTTCCTCTTCGACCGGACGTTCACGATCTACGGCGGCAACATCGCCTCCACCCTGGCGGGGGAGTTCGCCTTCTCGATCAGCCTTTCGGTGGGCTTGGTGTTCCTCGGCGTGCTGGCCCGCGGCCTGGAGACGGGACGCCACCGGGCATTGGCCGCCGTACTTCTCGCCATCACCGGGCTCTGCCACATGATCCCCACCTTCTACGTGCTGGCGGGGGCCAGCGTTCTCGTGCTGTCGTGGCTGGACTGGCGGCGCCTCCGTTGGAGCGTGCCGGTCTTCGCGATGGGGGGACTGCTCGCCGGGTTCTGGACGATTCCGTTCCTGTTTCGGCTGCCTTATACGAACGACATGGGCTGGGAGAAGATCACCCAGTACTCCAACAACCTGCTGCCGAGCCGGCTCACCTGGCTGGTCTTCCTGGCCTCGCTGGGCGGCCTGGTCTCGCTCGTTCGGCGCCGCCGGATGGGCATATTCCTGGTGGCTATGGCGGCCATCTCTGCGTTTGTGTTCATGTTCGCCCCGCAGGGCCGCCTGTGGAACGCCCGCGTCCTGCCATTCTGGTGGCTGACGCTCTACCTGCTGACCGGACTGCTGGCGGCCGAGATCGCTATCGCGGCGGCGGAGCTGGTGCGCTACCTGGCCGGCCGCCGGTCAGACTTCGGCGTTTCGAGCATCGTGGCCCCTCTAGCGGCCCTCGGTCTCGGGCTCATCGCCGTCGGCTATCCGCTGCACGTCCTGCCGGGGGGGCACACCGATTCGCTGGGCCGCTACAACTGGTTGGGATTCACCACCTTCGACCGGAGCTTCATACCGGACTGGGCGGCGTGGAACTACAGCGGGTATGAACAGTCCTCTGGCGTGGGCGCCAAGCGACGCCATGACGAGTACTTCGCGCTCATGGCCACGATGGCCAGCGTCGGCAAGACGCAGGGTTGCGGGCGGGCCATGTGGGAGTACGAGCCCGAGCTCGATCAGATGGGCACGCCGATGGCGCCGATGCTCCTGCCGTACTGGACCCGGGGCTGCATCGGATCGATGGAAGGCCTCTTCTTCGAGTCGTCGGCGACCACGCCGTACCACTTCCTGAACCAGTCCGAGCTGTCGAAGGTCCCGTCCCGAGCCCAGCGCACCCTGCCGTACCGCGACCTCAATGTGGCCGACGGCGTGGCCCACCTCCATCTCCTCGGCGTCCGGTACTACATGGCCATCAGCCCCGAAGCGCAGGCGCAGGCGGACGCGCAGCCGGACCTCCACCTGGTCACGACGTCCGGCCCGTGGCCGGTCACCTACACCGTCAACGGCGCGGCCAAAGCCGAGCAGCGGACGTGGAAGATCTACGAGGTCGCCAATTCCGCCCAGGTCACGCCGCTCACCGAGCTTCCCAATGTGGTCAAGGGTCTGCCCAAGGGAGGCAAGGGCTGGCTGAACGCAGCCGTCAACTGGTACCAGGACCAGAGCCGCTGGGACGTGCCGCTGGCCGCCAGCGGCCCGGCATCCTGGCCGCGGCTGCGCTTCGATCAGGTCTCCGCACCCACTCGAGTTCCGACCGCTCCGGTCGCGATCACCAACATCTCTACCGGGGACGACCACGTCTCTTTCACCGTCGACAAGATCGGCACACCGGTCCTGGTCAAGACGTCGTACTTCCCCAACTGGCAAGCGTCCGGAGCCAAGGGTCCCTGGCGCGTCTCGCCGAACTTGATGGTCGTCATACCGACCAGCCATCACGTCAACCTTCACTATGGGTACACGCCGGTCGACGGGTTCGGGTGGTTCGCCACCCTGCTCGGCCTGCTCGGAGTGGTGGCTCTCGCCCGCCGGGGCGGCGTGGAGTTCCCGACCAAGGTCCGGGCGGCTCGGCCCAGCTCCGACGATCGGGCCATGGCCGCGACGTGGGGTCGTCTCGAGGACGAACTGGTGGCGGCCCAGGTGGCGGCCGGCTATCCGTGGCATCCGGTCGAGTTCGAGCCGTACGGCTATGCCGTCGCCGACCAGCCGCCCCCGCTTGCTGATCCACCCACCGGGCCTCCGACCGAGCCGGCCTGGCCGTTGCCGGGGCTGGAGATATGGGGGCCGTCCCGCCGTCCGGTGGTACCGGCCATCGACGGGCCGCCCCGCCCCGCCATCGAGGCCGAGCACGGCGGCAACGGTGGCAACGGCCATCCCGCCGATCCGGTCAAGCCGGCCGAGGTGGCCGAGCCCATCGACGCTGACTGACGCGTAGCGTCGCGCGCCGTGAGTGACCCGCCCCGGCTATCGGTTGTGGTGCCCGCCTTCGCCGAGGCGCCTCGGATCGGGGCCACCATCGCCGCGCTGCGGAAGGCGCTGGCCGGCGTCTCGGCCGACGGAGGGGTTGAGCTCATCGTCGTCGACGACGGCTCGCCCGATGCCACCGCCGCTGAGGCCAGGGCGGCGGGCGCGGACGCGGTCATCTCCATTCCGACCAATCGCGGCAAGGGGGCGGCGGTGCGGACCGGCATGCTGGCCGCTACCGGCCGCACCATCGCCTTCACCGATGCCGACCTGGCCTACCCACCGGACCAGCTGGTGGCGTTGCTGGCCAAGGTGGAAGAGGGTTGGGACGTGGTGGTCGGCAGTCGCCGCCACGTTGATACGACCACGCTGGTGCGTGCTCGCCACGTTCGGGAGATCGGTGGGCGCGCCTTCACCCTGATCACGGCGTGGCTGGTGCTGGGGGGAGAACGCGACACCCAATGCGGGCTGAAGGCCTTCCGGGCGGAGGCGGCCCGGCGCATTTTCACCAAAAGCCGCATCGACGGCTTCGCCTTCGACGTCGAAATCTTCATGCTGGCCAAGCGGTGGGGGCTGTCGCTCACCGAGTTCCCGGTGTCGGTCGAGAACTTCAAGGTCTCGAGCGTCCACGTGCTCGCCGATGCCCTGCGCATGGTCAGCGACCTGTGGCGCATCCGGCGTTGGGACCGTACCGGCCGGTACGAGGAGTAGGCCTCCCCTACTAGGCTTTCCCATGGCGATGGCGTCCCTCGACGAAGTCTTCAAGGCCTATGACGTGCGCGGCACGGTGCCGGACCAACTTAATGGCGAGCTGTGCCGGGCGGTCGGGGCGGCCTTCGCCCGGTTCGCGGCGAGCCCGCAGGTTCTGATCGCCCGTGACATGCGCGAGTCGGGGGTCGAACTCAGCGCCGCCTTCGCCGATGGTGTCATGTCCCAGGGAGCCGACGTGGTCGACCTCGGATTGGCGTCGACCGACCTTCTCTACTTCGCGTCGGGCCAGCTGGATTCGCCGGGTGTGATGTTCACGGCCTCGCACAACCCGGCGAAGTACAACGGCATCAAGATGTGCCTATCCGGCGCTCGGCCAGTCGGCCAGGACACGGGCTTGGCCGAGATCAAGAGTGAGGCCGCGGCCATCCTCGCCGGGGGCGGTCCTCCTCCCGCCGCCAAGAAGGGTCAGCTGAGCCACCGGGACGTCCTGTCCGACTACGCCGTCCACGTCCGCCAGTTCGCCGGCGATCCGGCATCGCTGAAGCCGTTGCAGGTGGTGGCCGACACGGCCAACGGCATGGGTGGCCTGGTCGTGCCCAAGGTCTTCGAGGGCATGCCGTTCGGGCTGGAGGTCCTCTACGGCGAGTTGGACGGGTCGTTCCCGAACCATCCCGCCGACCCGATCCAAGTGGCCAACCTGCGAGACCTGCAGGCGAAAGTGCGCGAAACCGGAGCCGATCTCGGGCTGGCCTTCGACGGCGACGCTGATCGGGTGTTCCTGGTGGATGAGAAAGGGCAGCCAGTATCGGGCTCGACCACGACCGCCATGCTCGCCAGCGAGATGTTGAGGACGCATCCCGGTGAGACGATCATCTACAACCTGATCTGCTCCAAGGCCGTCCCCGAGACCATCCTGGAGGAAGGCGGCAAGCCGGTACGCACCAGGGTC
>CAXMLU010000749.1:0-7273 GCA_964194255.1 uncultured bacterium | reverse complement strand
GATGTACACGCCGGGTCCGGCGATCAGTTTCTTGACCTGCTTCTGCGACTTGCCGCAGAAGCTGCACTTCACGAGATCGCCGCTTTCACCGAACTTTGCCACGAGCTTCTACTCCCCCCACGTCATGCGACACCCGCAGCTTGCGGGACGCCGGCCAGCTCTCGCGTGGTGATGACCTCATCAATGATGCCGTACTCCCGACTCTCTTCGGCGCTCATTATGAAGTCACGATCCGTGTCCTTGGCCACCTTCTGCACCGACTGGCCGGTGTGGTGGGCCAGGACCTCATTGAGGAGATCACGCATACGAATGATCTCCTTGGCCTGGATCTCGATGTCAGCCGCCTGGCCGGCAGCCCCGCCGTAGGGCTGATGGATCAGGATGCGGGCGTGGGGCAGGGCGAAGCGCTTGCCCGGGGTGCCAGCGGCGAGGAGTACGGCCGCGGCGGAGGCGGCCTGCCCGTAACAGAACGTGGAAATGTCGTTCTTCACGAAGCGCATGGTGTCGTAGATGGCAAAGAGCGCGGTGATGTCGCCCCCGGGGGAGTTGATGTAGATGCTGATGTCCTTGTCGGCATTCTCCGCCTCGAGGAACAGCAGCTGCGCGCACACCAGATTGGCGATCGTGTCGTCGATCGGTGTGCCGAGAAAGATGATGTATTCCTTGAGCAGCCGCGAGTACAGGTCGTAGGCACGCTCGCCTCGGTTGCTGGACTCGACCACTGTGGGGACGAGGTAGTTCTTGATGGGCTGGATCATGCTCCCTCGGTCTCCACCGGTTGGTGATGGTGCTCGTGTTCCTCGTCCGGCCCGGCCACCGTCAGGGTGTCGGACGTTGGCCCCAGATCGGCCCGGTCGATGGCGTGACCCTCCTCGTCGACCACCTCCACGTGCTGCACGAGCCACTCCAGGGCCTGCGATTTCCTGATATCCGAGCGTACCGCGGGCATCTGCTCTGCGCGTTCAAGCGCCTTGCGCAGCTGGGCCGGCTTCTGCCCCATCCGCTCGGCCAGGCGGGCCACCTCGGTGTCGATCTCGTCCTCGGACACCTCGATACCCTCCGCGTCCGCGACCGCCCGCAGGGCCAGGTCGGCCTTCACCGCCTCGGTGGCGCCCGCCTGTAGCTCGGCGAGGAGCTGTTCCTCGGTTTGGCCGGTGGCCTCGAGATACATCGGGATGGTCGCCCGTTGAGCCTCGAGCCGGTGCGAGAGATCGTGGGCCCGGCGCTCCACCTCGGCGCTCACCAGGGCCTCCGGCACGTCCTCGGAAACCAGCTCGGTCAGCGCCTGAACGGCGCCGTTCTGGAGGGCCATGTTGGCCTGAAGTCGCTTGACCGTCGAGATCCGCTGGCTGATGTCGGCGCGGAGCTCGTCGACGGTGTCGAACTCGGAGGCCTCAGCCGCCCACTCGTCGGTGACGGGAGGAAGCACCTTCTCCCGTACCTCCTTGACCAGAACCTTGATGTTGACCTCGCGGTCGTCGGGTCCGGCCGTGTCGAAGGCGAAGATGTCGCCGACCCGCGCCCCCTGAAGGCGGTCGTCGAGCTCGGGGACGATGGACCGGCTGCCCAGCTCGTAGAGATAATCGTCGGTGGAGCCCTCGAGGACCTCGCCGTCGCGGGTGACCTTGAGGTCGATCGTCAGGTGGTCCCCGTCGCGGGCCGGTCGCGACACCGCCGTCAACTCGCCGAAGTTGGCTCGCAGCCGATCGACCTGCCGATCCACCTCCTCGTCGCTCACCGCCGGATTTGGCACCGCGACCTGAAGGCCGCCGTAGCCGGCGACGCTGATCCGGGGCCGGATCTCGACCACGGCATCGAAGGCGACCGGGCCGGATTCCTGGCCGCCCGTGATGTCGATCTCGGGCGGGGCGATCACGTCCACGTCGTTGTCCCGCACCGCCTGGGCGTAGTAGTCGGGCAGCGCCTCCCGGAGTGCCTCCTGCCTGGCGGCCTCGGTTCCGAGGCGGGCCTCCAGGATGCGGCGGGGCGCCTTGCCGGGCCGGAACCCGGGGATGCGGACCTCGCGGGCGATCTTGCGGAAGGCGGCATCGAGCGCCTTCTCGAACTCCTGCTCGTCGACCTCGACCGAGAGCTTCACTTTGTTGCCCTCGAGGGGCTCGACGATGGCCTTCACGGGGACCGGAGTGTACCGGGGCTTCCGATCATCTCTTTTATCGGACGGGGGAAAGGGTTCTCATGCCTCAATGCCGGCCACGGCAAGCACGTCGTCGGCCACCTCAATAGAAGCGGACGGACAGCGCACGGCAAGGGCCAGGCCGTCTGATGGCCGGGCGGAGATGCGGTGCTCGGCGTCGCCCTGCCGGAGAACCACTTCGGCGCGAAACAGGCGGCCCTCTTCCACGTCGGTGACGACCACGGCCACGACCTGGCCACCGAGCGCTTCCACCGCGTTTCTCAGGAGATCCCAAGCCAGGGGCCGCGGCGCGGGATGCCCGCGCCGGCCGTCATCGATGGCCCGCGCCTCGGCCCGGCCCATGACGATCTGCAGCCGTCGACCTGGACCGCTCGCCTCCAGCAGCTCGACGCGCCCCGCTTCCGTTCCGGCGCGCGTGACGATGTCCGTCCGTACCTCATCGATGACCATTCCGACGGTCACGTTCGCGCGCCCTTTCCCACCATTGTCGGATGGCGAGCCAGGGACAGCAGTTGGCGGTCAGCCCGACTGTTGCCGTAAGCCCATCCGGGCTGGACGGCACCCAGGGCATCACGAAGGCGGCGCACCTTCTCCGCACCCTTGACGTTCAGACCGACCAGCCTCCCCGTCAACCGCCCATCGTCGTCGAGCTCGAGTCGGGTTCCGAGCACTACCGCGAACCCCAGCCGGTCCCCGATCGGCGCCACATAGAGCTCCGGTGACGCGGTGACGAGAGCCAGGTCATGGCCCCGCTCCCGGTGCCACGTCACCCTGGCCACCATGTCGCCGCGCATCCCGCGGGCCAGCAGTCGATCCGCGAAAGGAAGCGCCGCCGCCGCCACTTCGTCGGCTATCCGGCCCGCCAAGAGCCGAGTGAAGAGCGCTTCTTTGGCCGGCCCCTCTCCACCCCATCCCACCGCGCCTCTGAGCACGACGGGTGCGTGGCGGGCAAGGGCAGCGGCCAGAGGTCCTCGACCGCACACGGCGGCCAGGAACGGCAGGAGCGTGTCCCGACGGGTGAGCGTGCCGTCGAAGTCGAACACGGCCAGGTCGCTCATCGCTCGACCCTCCGCCACAGCGCCCGGGGTATATGGCGCATGACCACGCCGAGCCCGCGCAGAACGGGCGGAACCCAGACCGTGCCTGACCGGTTGCGAATACCGTCGACGATAGCGCCGGCTACAGCTTCAGGAGTCGTGCTGAAGGGCGCCGCCTTCTGGCCGGCCGTCATCTTGGTGTGCACGAAGCCTGGGCGCACGACCAGCACGTCCACACCGCTGCCCACCAGCGAGTCCGCCAGTCCCTGGCAGAACCCGTCGAGGCCGGCCTTCGAGGCGGCGTACACGAACATGGACTTGCGGACCCGTTCGGCCGCGACCGAGGAAAGCACCACCAGCGTGCCGTGTCCTTGCGCCTTCATTTCGTTGACGGCGGCGAGCGAGACCGAGGCGGCGCCAACCAGGTTCGTCTGGAAGACCTCGGCAGCGACAGAGGGATCGCGAGCCGACACGTCGTGATCGCCGAGCACGCCGAACGCGACCAGCGCCACGTCGATGTCGCTATAGCGACTCCAGACGTCCTTGACGAAGGGAACATGGGAAGCCAGGTTGTTCCCGTCAAAGGACAGGCACTCCACCTGGGCCGGCTGCAATTTGTCCGCGAACACCTTCAGCTGTTCGGGATGGCGGGCCGCCAGCACAACGGTGTCGGCCCCTTGCCCGACGAGGGCCCGCACCGTGGCTTGGGCAATGTCGGACCCACCGCCGAGCACGAGCACCCGCTGGACAGCGCCTACACCGTCCTTCACCGCCGCCTCATCACTCGACCAGGCCCAAGCGCCGGCTCAGGTCGGAGACCATGATCCGGTCGGGGTCGAGACGATCCCGCACAGCCCGCCACTCCTGCAGACGCGGGTACATGACCGAGAGCAGTTCGGGGCGGAGGCGGGAGTCCTTCGCCAGATAGACCCGTCCCCCGGCGCCCGCGACCTGCTCGTCGAGGTCGTCGAGGAGAGCTCCGAGCCCGGGATGGGCGGCGGGCACATCGAGGGCCAGGGTCCACCCCTCCATCGGGAAGGAGAGCAGGCCGGCTTGAGGTCCGAACCGCTTCAGTACGGCGAGGAACGTCGGGCAACGGGCGCGGCTGAGCAGCTCGAGGGCTTGGCGCACCACATCCTCGGCGCCGAACGGAACCACGAACTGGTACTGCAGGAAGCCATGGCGGCCGTAGATGCGGTTCCACTCCAGGACGAGGTCGAGGGGATGAAAGAAGGTGGTTATCGATTCGATGCCGCCGATTCGACCGCGCGGTGCCTTACGGAACCACATTTCGTTGAAGGCGGCGACCGTGAACCGGTTCAGCAGTCGATTGGGCACGTACCTCGGCGCCTTGAGCCTCGGGTGCGCGTTATAGGCCAGCGGGTCATCGCGCTGCTTGGGGGAGAGATCTTCGAGCCGGGCATGATCGCCCCGGGTCAGCACCGATCGGCCGAGCCGACGTCCCGTCGCCAAGCAGTCGATCCACGCCACGGAGTAGCGATAGCCAGCGTCACCCTCGGTCATTTTGGCCATGACGCCGTCGAGGTCATCGATGCGCTCGGTGTCGACACGCATGCGGGAGGTCTCCAGCGGTAGGAGCCGGAAAGTGGCCTCGGTCACCACGCCGGTGAGTCCCATGCCGCCGGCGGTAGCGGCGAAGTACGCGTCCTCGTCGTCGTCGGGCGTCAAGGTGAGCCGGTCGCCTCGTGGAGTCACCAACGCCAGCTCGCTTACGTGCGCGCCGAAGCTGCCCTCGTAGTGATGATTCTTGCCGTGGATGTCGGCCGCGATGGCGCCCCCCACGGTGACGTAACGCGTGCCGGGACTGACGGGGACAAACCAGCCGAGGGGCACGAGCAGCCGCATCACCGCATCAAGGCTGATTCCGGCCTCGACGGTGATCGTGCCCGCCTCGAGATCGAGCGACCGCACCCGTCGCAGTGTCGTCATGTCGAGGACCCGGCCACCCGCGTTTTGGGCGGCATCGCCATAGCTCCGACCCAGACCTCGGGCCAGCGCGCCTCGGTCGCCGGGCTGCTTCAACGCGTCCCCGGTCTCGCCTCCGCTGCGAGGACTCACGACCGTGGCTCTGGAGGGCATCGTGCGTCCCCAACCGGTGAGAAGAGCCTGCTCGTCGACGGAGTTCTCCGTAGGAGGCCTCATCGGGCCCCGTGAAGACCGGCTCCGTACACCACCAACCAAGCGGCGACGAGAACCAAGAACACGCGGTCGCCGAGCAGCACGTCCTCCGGCGCGCCGGCATGGCCGGTCTCGATGATGAGTGCGTAACGGAGGAGGGCGAGCACGAAGGGCACGATCGACAGCTCGAACCACGGGAAGCCTCGGACATGGGACTGCTCGAACGCCCACAGGCAGTACGCGACGATGCCGACAGCCGACGCCAGCATCCACACGTACCGCAGATAGGCGAGGGAGTACGAGGCCAGAGAGGCGCGCGTCGTGGCCCGATCCTCGCCCATGGCCATGTACTCGCCGTGACGCTTGCCGGCCACCACGAACAGCGACCCGGCCGCCGTAACGATCAGGAACCATTGCGACAGCGGGATCTTCGTCGCCACACCGCCGGCGACGGCGCGAAAGACGAATCCGGACGCGACGATGGCGATGTCGAGCACAGGCTCATGCTTGAGCCAGAGGCTGTAGGCGACGGTCAGACCGATGTAGGCAGCCAGGACGGCCGCGAACTTTGCGGATAGCAGCAACGCGATAACTGTGCCAGCGGCAAAGAGCACAATTGAGGCGACCAGGGCCACCGGGATGGGCACCGCCCCAGCGGCGATGGGACGGAATCGCTTGGTCGGATGAAGGCGGTCGGCATCGACGTCGCGGACATCGTTCAACAGATAGTTGCCGCTGGCCGCCAGGCAGAACGCCACGAACGCGGCGGCCGTCCGCAGCGCCACCCGCTCATGGAACAGGGCGTGGGCGGCGCCGGGGGCGGCGGCGACGAGCACGTTCTTGATCCACTGTTTGGGGCGCATAGCCCGAAGCAGTGCAGGCACCACCTGGGCCGGCCGATCGGTCCGGCCCTTGCCAGCTTCGCCCGAAACGGGCGCTCGTCCACCCGTCTGTGCTCGAGCCATGGCCCGCTCACGGTACCACCGGGCGAAGGAGGTCAGTCAGGCAGGGAATGCGACACAACGGCGGCTGGCCTCGTGAAGGAGCCAGAACGCGCCGAGGGCAAGTCCGACTTCGGGTTGCGTAGCCACCGCGTCCGCGGTGGCTGATCGCCTCGGCCCGCGAGAGGTCCGGGCCGAAGGGGAGGCCGATCGTGCGGGTGACGACCCACAGGGCGACCACACCCGCGTTGGCCAGGGCTCCGGCGACCAGCAGTTCTCGACTCGGGCGAAGATGAGGGCGACAGCCCAGGCGGCCTGTGCGGTTGAGATCACGAGGAAGAACGAACCGAAGGCGGTCGCTTCGCGGAGGTGTGAGGGGCAGACAGCAGCATGGATGGCGCTAGTGCCGAGCGATGACAGAGCCAGGGCGATGATCGCTCCGCTCGGTCGGGCCAGCGGGGGCCGAGTCCGGCCCGGGGCGGATACGGATCGACGATGCCTCCGCCATTCCGAGGCCTTGATCGCGAGAAACACGCCAATGGGCGGCGGCGGCCACGGCCGCGAAGTGCCAGAGCGGATGACCGCCCTTCGGACTCGCGGGCCGGAGTTGAGCGAGCATGATTCAGCCCGGCTCGGTCATCACGGCCACGCGCCGGTCGGCGCCAGTGCGTCGATGCACGCATCCCCGCTCAAGATTCCACCCGCCTGGACCAACGTCTCGACCTGCGCAGTCGTGAGCGGTTTTGGCGTAGAGGTAGCCCGGCGCGAACCGGCACCCGAGCTGGCGGAGGGCCTCTGCCTGATCGGCGTGCTCTACGCCTTCGGCCACGGTGCACAGTCGAGGTGTGGGCAAGGCTGATGATCGCGCGGGTAAGAGCAGACTCGGTGCCGGCGCCGGTGACACCGTCGACGAACCCCTTGTCGATCTTCAAGATGTCAAAATGGCAGTTGGCGCAGGTAGTTCAGCGAAAAGTAGCCGGTGCCGAAGTCGTCGATGGCGA
>CAXMLU010000748.1:0-6250 GCA_964194255.1 uncultured bacterium | reverse complement strand
GGGCAAGAGCACCCTGCTGCGCGCCGTGGCCGGACTGGATCACCCGATGCGGGGCACCATCCGGATCTTCGGGACAACCACCACCTGGCTCGAGGCGGAACAGGTGCTCGGCCTCGGGGTCGCGCTCCTGCCCGGCGGGCGAACCACTTTTCCCGGGCTGACCGTGGCCGACAACCTGCGCATCGGGGCCCACCACCTCCGCAAGGACCGCGGGCGGGCCCACGCCGCCATCGACGAGGTGTACGCCGCCTTTCCCGTGCTGTACGAAAAGCGGGATCAGCGGGCCGGGACGCTGTCCGGCGGTGAGCAACAATTTCTGGCGCTCGGCCGGGTGATGATGACCAAGCCCCGTTTGCTGCTCGTCGACGAGCTCAGCCTGGGCTTGGCTCCCAAAGCCGTCGAAGCTCTGATGGCCAACATCCGCCGGGTCAACGCCGAGGGCACCACGGTCATCCTGGTCGAGCAGAGCGTCAACGTGGCCGCCCGGTTGGCCAGCCACGCCATCTTCCTCGAACGCGGCGAGATCCGTTACGACGGTTCGGCGGCCGGCCTCCTCGCCCGCGAGGACCTGCTCCGACCGGTGTTCCTCGGGTCGCCCGCTTAATGAGATGGCCAGCAACTTGACGCCAGAAACTCGCCACGAAGGAGGGAATGTGGTATCTGCCACCACGCCAGTCGGGTTTCTGGCGTCAAGTTCGCAGGCACCTCATTAAAATGTCCGTCCCCGCCTGGACCCTCGTCCAGGGCGCCATCAACGGACTCGGGTACGGGCTGCTGGCCGTGGGGCTAGTCCTCGTCTACCGGACCAGCCGGGTGCTCAACCTGGCCCACGCCCAACTGGGACTGATCGCCGCCGTCCTCCTGGCCAAGCTGGTCCAGGACTTTCACATCACCTATCTGCCGGCGGCCGTCTTCGCGCTCCTGGTGGCGTGTGCGGCTGGCGCGGGTACGGAGTTGCTGCTTCGCCGGCTGTTTCGCCGCCCCCGTCTGCTCGTCATGGTGGCGACCATCGGCTTGTCGGAGTTGCTCTTTCTCGTCACCGAACTGCCCTTCGTCCGGCCCAAGCACCCGTACCTGCGCTACCCCGTCCCGTTCAAGGCCACCCTGACGGTCGGTCACCCCGCCCACTTCTTCACCAGTGGAGATGTCCTGGTGCTCGTCGTCGCGCCGCTGGCGGCGCTAGGTATGGCCATCTTCTTCCTCGGATCCAGTCAGGGGCTGGCCATGCGGGCCATGGCCGAGAACGCGGATGCCGCTCGCCTCAGCGGGGTGTGGGTGCGGCGCACGTCGACGCTGGCGTGGACGATCGCGGCCGCCCTCTCCGGGATCACCGCCATCCTGGCCTCCCCGGGCCGGGGCAGCGGCTTCGCCCAAGCCCTCGGTCCGGTGCTCCTCCTGCGGGCGCTGACGGCCGCGTTGGCCGCCGGGTTGTCCAGCCTGCCGGTGGCCTTCGCCTCTGGCATCGGCCTCGGGGTAATCGAGCAGGTCCTGGCCCAGAACATCGCCGGCACGGCCACGACGGAGACGTTGCTGTTCGTGGTGCTGTTGGGGGTGCTCCTGGTGCGCGGCCAGGCCCTCCGGCCTGGCCCGCGCGACGCCGAGGGGTCCTCCTGGCAGTTCGCCAGCCAGACGGCCCGGCGGGCGGCGCCGGATGACCTGCTCCGGCGCGACGTCGGCCGGGTGGGTACGGCTCTCGTCGCCACCGTCCTCATCGCCCTTCCGATCGTCCTGCCCCAGAGTCAGGCGTTCCTCTTCTCGCGCATCTTCCTGTATGCCGCCATCGCGCTGTCCCTCACGGTGCTCACCGGCTGGGCCGGACAGCTGTCCCTCGGGCAGTTCGCGCTGGTGGCCGTGGGCGCGATCGTCGCGGCCAGACTGACCGGGCACGTGTCGGCCTTCGTGCTGTTCCCGGTCGGCGGCATCGTGGCCGGCGTCGTGGCCGTGGTCATCGGGTTGCCGGCGCTGCGCATCCGGGGGCTCTATCTGGCCGTGAGCACCCTCGGTTTCGCGGTCTTCATGCAGGAGGCGGTCCTGCGCACACCCTGCTGGCGGCTGTGGGGGATCCACGCGTGCACCGGCCTGCCCGACCCGGCGTCCACCCTGATCAGACCGCCATCGGTGCTCGGTATCGACCTCGGCGCCGAACGGACCTTCTACTACGTGGCTCTTGGTCTGCTGGCGGTCCTGTTGTTGATGGCCCGATGGTGGCGGGACCGGGGCGTAGCCCGGGCGTTGATCGCGGTGCGCGACAACGAGGTGGCGGCCGCAGCCATGGGCATCCGGGTGGTACGGACCAAGCTGCTCGGCTTCGCCCTGTCCGGGTTCATCGCCGGGGTGGCTGGCGTCGGTCTGGCGCTAGCCACAAAGCGATTCTCGGCAAGTACGTTCGACACGCCGATCTCGCTGCTGATCGTGGCCATGGTCGTGATCGGCGGGTTGGGCTCGATCCCGGGAGCGGTACTCGGCGCCGCTTATCTGGTCGGCCTCCCGGCCCTGTTCGGCTCGACCCCGACCGTCCAGCTCTTGACGAGCGGGCTCGGCCTCACCGCCTTCCTGCTGTATCTGCCCGGCGGCCTGGCCACGGTGATGGCCAACATCGGCGACGGGGTGGCGCGGCTGTTGGAAGGCCCGCCCGCACCCGAGGCCGGTGGCTCGGACGATCGAGAGTTGGTCGAGGCGGCCGCGCCATGACGGCCACCGACGCGGCCCGCCTCGAACTGCAGGATCTGTTCGTGACCTTTGGCGGCGTGCGCGCCGTCGACGGGGTGTCGCTGTCCGTGGAGCCGGGCCAGGTGGTCGGCCTTATCGGGCCCAACGGGTCGGGCAAGACGACGCTGCTCGACGCCGTGTCCGGCCAGATCCGGCCTACCGCCGGACGGGTCCACCTCGACGGCGTCGACCTGGTTGACCACCTGCCCGAGGACCGGGCCGCCCTCGGCATGGTGAGGTCCTTCCAGGACTGCCGGCTGTATCCCGAGCTGACCGTCGAGGACACCCTCCTGGTGGCCCAGGATGCGGCAGAGCCGGCCAGCCTGCTGGCCACCAGTCTGCAACTGCCTCGCGCCCGGCGCACCGAGGCGACCAAACGCACGCGCGTCGACGGCCTTATTCGCTCCCTTGGCCTTGATCGTTTCCGCCATCATCCGGTGAGCCAGCTTTCGACCGGGACCCGGAGAGTCGTCGATCTGGCTGCCATCGTGGGCGCCTCTCCCCGCCTGCTGCTGTTGGACGAGCCGACCGCCGGTATCGCCCAGAAGGAGGCGGAGGCCTTCGGCCCGTTGCTGCGCCGCCTGCATCAGGCCACCGGGGCGACCATTCTCATCGTTGAGCACGATGTGCCCCTCGTAATGAGCATCTGTCACCGGGTGGTCGTCCTGGCGTCGGGCCGGGTGGTGGCGAGCGGTACGCCTGCCGAGGTGGCGTCCGACCGGGCCGCCCTCGAGGCATACCTCGGAGCAAGCGAAGAAGCCCTGGCCCGCAGCGGCCCCGTGATCAAGGAGGAAGACTGATGGCACGCGGAGGTCTTGGCGTCACGGTCCGGCGACGCTGGCGGCAATCGTCGGCCGGCATGAAGATCGGCGTCGGCGTGGTCGTGCTGGTCCTCGTCGTCGCCATCATCGCGGGGGCGGCCAGCAGCGGTGGCAGCTCCAAGCCCACGCCCAAGACCGTGGCCGCGGGAACGTCGACCACCGTGCCGTCATCGTCGAGCACCACAGCCGCGCCCGTGCAGGAATCCACGCGCGGCGTGACGGCGACGCAGATCAACGTCGTGTTTCCGATCATCGACCTGGCGGCCATCGCCAATTCGTCGGGCTTCAGCGGCGGCGCCGACGAGAGCTACCAGGAAGCCATCAAGACCTACGTCGGTCAGATCAACTTGGCGGGCGGCATCAACGGCAGGAAGATCAACGCCCAGGTCGTCACCTTCAACCCGCTCGACGATGCCGACATGCGTTCCAAATGCCTGGCGTGGACAAAAGATCAGCAGGTCTTCGCGGTGGTGGATGCGGCGGCCTGGCACGATGTCCACCAACTCTGCGTCACGCAGGAGGGCCACACCCCGCTGATCAGTTCGTGGACGACCGTCACCGACTGGACTCAGCAAGGCGCTCCCAACCTGTGGTGGACCGGTCCCGACCAATCCGACCTACTCAAGACCCTGGTGGCGTGGGCCCAGAGGCGGGGCGCGCTCACTCCGACGACCAAGTTCGGCATTGTCTCCGCCGACCGGGCCAGCGACAAGCAGGCCCTGACCAAGTACCTCATGCCCGCGCTGCAAGCGGCCGGTCTGACCGCGGCGGACGTGGAGACCATCAACTTCAACCCCAGCGACAACGCCACCGCCAACGCCCAGGCTCCGGTCGTCATTCAGAACTTGAAGGCGAAGGGGGTGGACACCGTGTTCCCCCTCTTGCCGCTTCCTTCGTTCCAGGCGTACTTGCAGGCAGCCGATCAACAGCACTACGCGCCCACGCTCCTCCTGTCCGACTACGAGCAGACCATCTCGATCGGCCTCGGCTTGGCCGAGGCGATCTACAAGACGGAGCTGGACGGCATGTACGGCCTCACCTATCAGACGCTCGGCAACTCCGACGACGAACGCGGCTACAAACAGCTACCCCAGGCCGAAGACTGCTACAAGGCCTGGCTGGCCGCCCACCCGACGCCGTTCCCGGATGCCGATGACCCTAGAGGCGAGGTAATCATCGAATCCCAGGGCCCCATTCTCAACGAGTGCCAGAACATTCGCCTGTTCGCCGAGGCGGCCCGCAAGGCCGGCCCCAACCTCACCCGCGAATCCTTTGACGCGGCCATGGCCGGCATCACCGGCTTCGGCGGCACGCTTGTCCCCGATCTGACCTACGGACTCAACCGGCACGCCGGGCCGGACAAGGTGCGGACCGTCCAGATCCACGTCAACATCGATCACAAGTGCGCTCTTACATCCCAGGGCAAGACCCAGGGCAGCTGCTGGCTGATCGCGGAAGACTTCAGCTAATCCCGGTGGTGGGTCTGGATGTAGATGTCGATCGACATCCCCGTACGGCCCGACGCGCCGCACATCGTCGGTCACGCATATACCCATACCCGCCCAGTCGTGTCCCACCATCGCGGCCAGGAATCGCTCGACGGTGTCCATCAGGACAGCAGGTGGGGATCCGCCCGCAACTCTCGCCTGGCCATCGCCTCGAAGAGACCGGGAAAGGAGATGCGGTCGAACGCCTTGCCGAAGCGGGCGTGCACCTCGGGGTCCATCGGGACACCTCGGCCGAGGGCCTCGACGTGCCAGGCCTGACGGCACCGCCACTCGAGGGTAATGCAACGATGGTGGGCCGCCTGGATGTCCTTGCCCACGACGAACACACCGTGGTTGGCCAGCAAGGCCATGCGGGCGTCGCCCAATGCCGCGATGGCCTGGCGCGCATTCTCCACGCTGTTCACCGCACCCTGGTAGTCGCCGTAGAGCGCGGGGTCGCCGGCGACCTGGGCCGACGTCTGGTCGTACACCGGCGGAATCCGCTGGAGGTCGGCCCAGATCGTTCCCCAGCGCGGATGATTGTGGACGGCGACACCGACATCGTGGCGGGCCTTGTGCAGCTCGGTGTGGAGGGTGATGGCGGGCGTGACCGTCCAGCGTCCGTCGAGAACATTGCCCTCCATGTCGATACGCATGATGTCCGACGCGGTGATCTCATCCCACGTCATACCGAAGGGGTTGACGAGGAGCGTGTCATCCGGTTGCCGGTAGGTGATGTGGCCGGCCAGATGATCGTCATAGCCCTCCCGATGCAGCATGCGCGCGAGGAGAGCCACCTCCGCGGCCGGAGTCAGCTCCGGAAGCGGTGGGGCCATCGGGTTGCTGATCTCGGTGTTGGCCATGTCATCCTCGCCTTTCGTATTGGACGGTCCGGCCGTCTCTCCACTCCCGCAATACCAGATAGTCGCCCTTGAGCGCCCCGTGATCCCACGCGCCGAAGCCCATGGTGGTTCCACCGTGGCCGCTGGTGGCCGGGAGGCGCTTGACTCTCTCCAGTCCCTCCCGCACGCCGTCCCTCGTCAGGTTCTCCGAGCGGGCAATGCCCTCGGCGAGCAGCCGGCCGATGTCGTAACCGGCCAGACCGACCGGCCCCGCCGCGGTCGCCTTCGAGGTTTCCTGCAGCGCGTGGCGGCGCGGGTTGTCGTCGGCGACTGTGTCCACGTACACCCAGCCTTCCCATCCCGCCCGCCAGTCCCGCTGGACGTAGCCGAA
>CAXMLU010000747.1:0-2019 GCA_964194255.1 uncultured bacterium | reverse complement strand
TGGACTCGTGTATGTGAATAAGGAACAGCCCCCGGCCAGGGGGTAGCCCCTTTTTGGGGGATCCGCGCCCCCAAAGCCGATCCCCGCGGCGGTGACCCTGATCTGGTGCGCCATGGAATCGTCGACAAGTCGACGGCGTACACCGCGGCTCAGGCCATCACTGCCGCGCTGCTGGCCCGTGAGCGCACTGGGATCGGAACGACCATTGACGTGTCGATGCTCGATGTCGCCATCAACTTCCTCTGGCCCGACGGCATGATGAACCACACCTGCTTGGAAGACCTGGCCGAGGTCCCGGCTGTCGCCGGCTCCTTCCGGTTGACCAAGACCGCCGACGGGTTCGTCTCGGTAGTGACCCTCACCGACGATCAATGGCAGGGAATGGTGGTGGCGTCCGGTGTCGCGGAGGATGCGCGCACCAACTCGGTGGAGGGTCGCATGAAACACGGCGGCGACACCATGCGGGCCGTCAAAAAGCGGCTGCTCGAGATGACCACCGACGAGGTCGTCGACCGGATGACCGCCAACCAGGTTCCCTGTGCGCCGGTCGTTGATCTGGCCCAGGTGCGGCTCCACCCCCAGGTTGTCGCGTCGGGTGTCATCGAGGAGATCGACCATCCGGCGCTGGGCCGGATCGTTCAGCCGCGTCCCGCGGCGCGCATGCAAGGTTGGTCAGAAGCCGAACGCCGCCCCGCACCGGCGGTCGGCGAGCACACCGACCAGATACTCACCGAGGCCGGTCTTTCCGACGCCGAGATCGGCGAGTTGCGGGCGCGGGCCATCATCCTTTGATGTCATCCGCCGGTTCAAGCAGCACCAGCGGGATGTCCCGTGAGGTGCGCTCCTGGTAGCCCGCGTATCCCTTGTAACGAGCCGTGACCTGCGGCCACAGTCGTTGCTTCTCTTCCGCGCTCGCCACCCGGGCGCGCATGCACGCCCGCTTCCCGGACGTCACCACGTCGACGTCGGGATGCTCCTGGAGATTGAGGAACCAAGCCGGATGATGCGGGTCGCCTCCGTACGAGGCCACCAGGACGATGCGGTCGCCCTCCTGGACCGGACTGGTGAGCATGGTGGTCCTCGGCCGTCCACTCTTGCGCCCGGTCGTGGTCAGCATGACGACCGGCATGCCGGCCATGCGGCCGAGAACCCGTCCGTTGCTGGCCGAGAACACATTGCGATGCACGCCGCCGAGGAACTTCGCCATTGCGTCTTTTGGTCGGCTGGGCACGCCGCATGTTACGCCTGCCAGACTGCCCCGATGCAGGAGCTCGACGGCCAGGTCGTTTTCATGACGGGAACCGACACCTCGCTCGGCGGCGGCTTGACCGCGGCATTGGCGGCGGCGGGAGCGACCGTCGGTGCCATCACCGATCTGAGCACGCGCGACTCGGTCGCCGCCGCCTTCTCCTCTTTGACCGAGGCGCTGGGAAGCCCGTCGGCGGTGGTCCATACCGCCGTGGATCCGGTGGCCCTCGACCCGCGGCCGATCGAAGAGGTCGATGACGAACGATTCGATGCCATCTGGGAAAAGGGTATGGCCGCCACTATCTGGTGCTGTCAGTCCGCCCGGCGCGCCTTCCAGTCTGGCGGTGGTGGGGGAAGCATCGTGCTGGTGACGCCGACCTTGTCGATGTCCGGCGCGCCCGGGTTGGCGCCGTGGTGCGCGCTGGTCGAGGGCCAGCGGCTCCTGGCCAAGTCCGCCGCCCGTCAGTGGGGCCGCTACGGCGTGAACGTCAACTGTCTGGCCCCAGCGCCAGAGTTGGTGTTGGCTCCGGGCGGCTATCGCAGCGAAGGTCTGTCGCTGGCGCCCGCGGCGATGGGCGGACCGGGTGATCCGCAGGGCGACCTTGGCCCGGTCCTGGTGGCGCTGGTCGGCGCGGGCATGCGGTTCGTGACCGGAGCGACCATCTGCGCCGATGGCGGCGTGTGGATGTCCCCGTGACCGCTCGCTTGGCGGGAAGGACGGCGATGGTGACGGGCGCCGGCCAGGGTGTCGGCGAGGGCATCGCCCGCGCC
>CAXMLU010000746.1:0-3417 GCA_964194255.1 uncultured bacterium | reverse complement strand
GGCGTGATGCTGACCCACACCGCGCCCGGCGCCATCGCCGGATCGAGATGTAGCGAGCCGGGCCAGTAGGGCGTGTCGAGCACGACATTGGCGGCAGCCAGAAGAGGGGAAAGGGTGGGATCGTCAGACCCGCAGCAGATGACGCTCGTCTTCCCGGCGTTCCAGGCCGCGAACCGCAGTGGTTCCGAGCGCAACGCGTCGCCGCCGGGAGGTTCCACCTTGACCACCTCGGCGCCCAGGTCGGCCAGGATGCGCCCGGCCATCGCGCCCGGCTCGCCGGCCAGGTCGACCACCCGTACGCCCTCCAGCAGTGCCTCCGTCATCGGCGGTCACCGTAGCGGTTGGGCACAAAGTTGACACGGACGTCAGGGAAGTCCAGAGTGGCTGCGCACGCAGCGCAGGAGGGCCAACCCGCTCATGGCGACCTACGACATCGTTTCGGCCGATGCCCACATTTTGGAGCCGCCGGGGATCTGGGAGACCTGGCTGCCCAAGGCGATGCAGGAGAAGGCCCCGAAGCTGGCCAAGGACGTGGATGGCGGGGACGCCTGGCAGTTCGCCGGCGCCCCCGATCCCGACCCCATCGGTCTGGTGTCGACACCGGGCAAGCCGTTCGATGAGTTCACCTGGACCGGTGTCACCTACGACCAGGCGCGCGCCGGTTGTTACAACGGCTCGGAGCGGTTGAAGGACATGGACGTCGACGGCGTGGACGCCGAGATCCTCTTTCCGCCGCAACGCACTGTCGGTCATTTCCTCGGCGACGAGGACGATGACTTCGTGCGCGCCGGGATCGAGGCGTACAACAACTTCCTCTTCGAGGAGTTCTGCGCGCCGGACCGGTCCCGGCTGGTCGGGATGGCTCAGATCTCGTCGCTCGGCGTGGACAGCGCGGTCGAAGAACTGCACAAGGCGAAGGCGCGCGGGTTCAAGGGCGTCGTCATCTCGTGCTGGCCGGCGGGCGGGGAGACCATCAGCGACGAGGACGACCCGTTCTGGGCGGCGGCCGCCGACGAGGCCCTGCCCGTGTGCATCCACATCAACCTGGGCTCACGGAAGAGCCGGCAGCGCCAGCGCCAAGCGGCCGCCAAGGCGGGGCGGAACCAGCTCTACGGCGGCCAGGCGGCCAAGGCCAACGCCAAGGCCGTCGGCGGCCTGGCCGGCGTGTTCGCCACTGTGCCGGCGACCATGGGCCAGCTGATCTTCACCGGCGTGTTCGAGCGCTTTCCCGCGTTGCACATCTCCATGATCGAGACCGGTGTGGGATGGATCCCGCATCTGCTCGAGCAGATGGACGACCGCTACTGGCGCAACCGATCCTGGGGCAACATCCCTATCCAACAGCCGCCCTCCTATTACTGGTATCGGAACATGAGCGCCACGTTCATCACCGACCGGACGGGCATTGCCCTACGCCATGCGGTGGGGCTCGACAACATGATGTGGTCGACGGACTACCCGCACCACGGCAACGACTGGCCCTACTCTCGTATGACCATCGACGCGATGATGGGCCACATCGATCGCGGCGAACGCCAGAAGATCTTGGCCGGCAACGCCGTCCGCATCTTCGGACTTGACGGCTAAGGGTCCCTGACCCAGCTGGGGAGGGCCAGGTCGCTGGCGGCGCGGCGGAAGACGACGCGTACCCGTTCGCCGATCGTGATGGTGGCCGGGTCGACCTCGTTGATGGGACCGTCGTGTCGTGCCAGCAGGTTGCCGACCATGCGCAGGTTGGGATCTTCGTCCAGCGTCACCACCACCACCGGATAGGGGGCCATCGCCGAGAAGGCGGGGAGAAGCGGGGGGTGGGCCACGATAAAGGACCACACCGCTGCCCGACCGGAGACCTGTTCCCACCCGCTCTGCATGGACTGGCACCAGGGGCACATCGGCCGGGGCGGGAAGCGCCAGCGCCGGCACGTCTCCACCGCACAGCGCTGCATGACCAGCTCGCCGCGCAGGGTGGCCTCCCAGAAGGGCGCCGTGAGCGCGTCGACTTCCGGGAGCGGGGCGTCTTCGATCATGGCCGGCGCAGGAGGAGGGCGCTGGTCGGGACCCCTTCGCCGCTGGTCACGAGGCACGTGTCCGCCCCGTCCACCTGGGATGTCGACGTTCCGCGCATCTGGCGTACTCCTTCGGCGATCAGGTTGAACCCGTGGACGTACGCCTCGGACATGCCTGCGCCGGAAGTGTTGACCGGCAGCGCGCCGTCGGGCCATTCCAGCCGGCCGTCGTTGGTGAAGTCGCCCCCCTCGCCCCGTTTGCAGAAGCCGTACCCCTCGAGGGAAAGAGGGATGAGCGGACTGAACGCGTCGTAGATCTGAGCCACCTTCACGTCCGCCGGCTGGAAGTCGGCGTATCGCCACAGCGCCTTGCTGCACGCCCACGCCGGCCCAAGCAGCGGGTCGTCGCGGTGGTAGTTGGTCATGGTCTGGTGTTGCTGGTTGAGGCCCTGGCCGAAGGCGTGGATCAACGCGGGAGGCTGGCGAAGATCGGCGGCCCGCTCGGCGGAGACGACGACACACGCCACCGCGCCGTCGGTTTCCAGGCAGTTGTCGAAGAGGCACAGCGGCTCGGAGACCCAACGGGAGGCGTGGTACTGCTCGCGCGTCATCGGCTTGTCGTACATGAGGGCGGCCGGGTTCCGATTGGCGTGGGCCCGTGACGCGAGGGCCACATTGGCCAGGTGGTCGCGGGTGGCGCCGTATTCATGCATGTAGCGCCGGGCCAGCATGGCGATCTCGTCGACGGGCCTTAGCAACCCCCACGGGCGCGACCACTGGCCGGCGCCGGTGAGGCGTTCGCCCACCTGGGCCCACGGGCGGCTGGTGGCCGCACCCCGCTTACGCGACCGCCAGGCGACGGCCACGTTGGCCTGACCGCTGGCCACGGCCATGGCCGCGTGACCGACCACGCCGCACCCGGCCCCGCCGCCGTACCCGACCTGGCTGAAGAAGGTCACGTCACCCAGACCGAGATTGCGACCCACCTCCACCTCGACGAACGGCTCGAGGGTGTAGGACGCCAGCCCGTCCACCTCCGCCGGGGCCACGCCGGCATCGGCGAGGGCCGCTTTGATGGCCACGCAGGCCATCTCGAGTTCGGTCATCGGCAGCGACTTGGCGAACGCGGTCTGGCCGATTCCGGCGATGGCCGTGGTGTCCTTGAGGAGATTCGGCAACCGACCTACCAACCCTGAAACGCACTCGGGCGGCGCTCGACGAAGCTGCGCACGCCCTCTTGCGAATCGGCGGAGTGGCCGACCAGCTCTTGGGCCCACGCCTCCTCCTGGAAGGCGGTGATCCGGTCAGACTCGAATGATCGGTTCAGCAGCCACTTGATCATGCCGATGGCCTTGGTCGGGCCGTTGGCCAGGCGCGTGGCCCACTGTGTCGCCGCCTCGTCGAGCTCGGC
>CAXMLU010000745.1:0-4086 GCA_964194255.1 uncultured bacterium | reverse complement strand
CCCCGCCGGTGGCCGCTCCCGCGTCGATCCCGCCCTCCAATCGCCGCTACGGCGTGGGCTATGTCGTGTTGGACTTCACCGATACCGGCCGGCCGACACCGGCCGGCGGTGGGCAGCCGCAATTGCCGAGCCGCCACCTGCCCACGATCGTGCGCTACCCGGTCGCCTCCTCACCCTCGCCCGCCGACCTGGCCAATGCGGCACCGGCCACCTCGTCGGGGCCCTTTCCCCTAGTTGTTTTCGCCCCTGGCTTCAACGCCTCGCCCGGCGTCTACGCCGCCCTCCTGCACACCTGGGCCAGCGCCGGCTATGTCGTCGCCTCGCCTTCGTTCCCGCTGACGACCGAGGGCGGGCCGCTGGACGAGACGGACGTCAACAACCAGCCCGGCGATCTCTCGTTCGTCATCACCTCGGTCCTGGCCCTGGACCATGCCGGCGGAAATGCCCTTACCCGACTGGTCGACCCCGCGCATATCGCGGCCGCTGGCCACTCCGACGGAGGGGAGACGGTGATGGGGATCGCGACGAACAGCTGTTGTCACGATCCTCGGATCACCGCGGCCGTCGAGATGTCCGGTGACGAGCGACCATTTCCCAATGGCGCCTACTTCGCTGGCCATACGCCACCGTTGCTCGCCATTCAAGGCGACCACGACCCGATCAACGACTACGCGTATGCCGTCCAGATCTATAACCAGGCTCCAGCGCCGAAGTTTCTCCTCACGTTGGTCGGCGGAGGGCACCTGGAGCCGTTCACCACCGATACCTCCCATCTGGTGGTCGTCGCCCTTTCCACCATCGATTTCTTCGACCATTACCTCAAGAACCGGGCGGATGGCCTGCCTCGGCTGCACGCCAACGCGGTTTCTGCCGGCAACGCCACCCTTCAGTCCGCTGGCGGTTAGCGCGTCCTGCCACCGTGGCCGGTCGTGACACGATGGCGGGCGCATGTCGCTCGCCCCGCTCCCGGTAGCCGGCTGGTATCGAGATCCGTCGGCGCGCCACGCGTGGCGCTACTGGGACGGGCGCGGCTGGACCGACCACGCCTCTTCCAACGGGACCAGCCACATCGACCCCGTTCCCGACTGGGTTCGGCTTGGCATCTCTCGTCCGGAACCGGAGCCGACGCTGCCCAGCCAGGCCAGCGGCTACGGCCTGCTCGGCATGGTGGCCGCGGTCGCGCTCGGCTACGCCCTCTCCGCCGTTGGCCATGCCATCCGGCCCCACTCCTTGCCGCTGATCCTCGGCTTTGGCCAGGCGGGCCTTTGGGCCGGTCTGATCGGCACGTGCCTACTGGTGAGCCGGCGGCTCGGCACCGGCCGCTTCGTCGACGATTTCGGGTGGCGCTTTCGCCCGGTCGATGTTGCCATCGGTCTCGGTCTCTCCATCGGTGGGCGTCTGCTGGCGGTGTTAGCGGCGGCACCGTTCTATTCGAATCCCCGCCTGCGGGGGAGTAACACCGGCGTGTTCACGCGGGTGTCTCACAACGCGTTTGGCTACATCGTGGTGAGCCTGATCGCCTGCGTCGGTGCCCCTCTGGTCGAGGAACTGTTCTTCCGCGGGCTGATGCAACGATCGCTGGCCGCCCGCTTTGGTGGGGGTCCGGCGGTTGTCCTTCAGGCCGCATTGTTCGGCCTGGCCCACATCAACCCGTATCTCGGATGGGGCAACGTCACCGTCATCGTCGCCATCGGCGTCCTCGGGTTGGTGCTCGGGGCCACGGCTCGAAAGTACCGCCGGTTGGGACCGTCGACCTTCACCCACGGGTTCTTCAATCTGGCCACGACCCTTCTGCTGTTGGCCACGAGGTAACGGGATCGCCATGGCCAAGGGTCGATTCGTGGTCTTCGAAGGTCTTGACGGAGCCGGCACGACCACCCAACTCGGCTTGCTGCGCGACTGGCTGGTGGGTCGCGGCTGTTCGGTCGAGGTCACCAAGGAGCCGTCCACCGGACCATTGGGCGCCGTCCTCCGTAGTGCAGTCGACGGAGACATCGATTTGGATCCGGTCACCCTGGCGCTGGCGTTCGCGGCCGACCGATCTGAACACCTGCGTCACCCCATCACCGGTATCACCGCCGCCCTCGAAGCCGATCGGTGGGTGCTCTCCGACCGCTACGTGATCTCATCGCTGGCCTACCAGTCCGGGCAAGGGGTCGACCTCGAATGGCTGCGTACGATCAACGCCTTCGCCGAGCCCGCCGACCTAACCGTCTTCATTGACACGCCGCCCGACGAGTGTCTCCGAAGAATCGAGCGACGAGGCGTGGGCGGCCTGTTCCACGACGCCGATCATCTGCAGCGGACGCTCGCCGGATATCGCTCGGCCTTGGCGGCCGGGTCCGCGTTCACGGGCCATCTGCTCGAGATCGACGGCCAGGGCCCGCCCGGGACGGTGTTCGATGCGGTCATCACCGGGGTGGAAGGATGGCTGGCCGGCGGCGACACCTGAGCCGGATGTGATGCCCTGGCCGATACGCTGCCGGGCATGGCGTTATCGGAGCGGTCAGACGAGGCGCCTCCTTACCGGTACACCGCCGAGCTGGCGGGCGAGATGGCCCGCCGCTGGCAGGACCGATGGGAGGCGGAAGGCACGTTCTTCGCGCCGAACCCGACCGGCCCGCTAGCGTCCGGCTTCGAGCGGGTGGCGGACCGACAGCCGCTCTACGTGCTCGACATGTTCCCTTACCCCAGCGGCGCCGGGCTGCACGTTGGCCACCCGCTGGGGTTCATCGCCACGGATGTCTGGGCCCGGTACAAGCGCATGGCCGGCTTCAACGTCCTGCACACCATGGGCTACGACGCCTTCGGCCTACCCGCCGAGCAATACGCCATCGACACCGGTCAGCACCCGAGGACGACGACCGAGGACAACATCGCCAACATGCGCCGCCAGTTGCGGGCCCTGGGACTTGGTCACGACTCGCGCCGCAGCGTAGCGACCACCGATCTCCCGTTCGTGCGCTGGACGCAGTGGATCTTCCTCTTGATCTTCAACTCCTGGTTGGACCCGATCACGAAGCAGGCCCGCCCGATTGAGGACCTGGTGGCGCAGTTCGAGTCCGGCGAGCGGCCGACGCCCGACGAGCGGGCCTGGTCGGCGCTCAGCAAGATCGAGCAGCGGTTGGCCCTCGATGCCCACCGCCTGGCGTACATCGACGAGGCGCCCGTCAACTGGTGTCCTGCCCTGGGCACCGTGCTGGCTAACGAAGAGGTCACCGCCGAAGGCCGCAGCGACCGCGGCAACTTTCCCGTCTACCGCCGGCCGCTTCGGCAATGGATGTTACGAATCACCGCCTATGCCGATCGCCTGCTTGATGACCTGGATCGCCTCGACTGGCCTCAACCCATCAAGCTCATGCAGCGAAACTGGATCGGCCGCAGCGAAGGAGCCAGCGCGCGGTTCCCGCTGGTGGGCGACGCGGGATGGATTGATGTTTTCACCACCCGCCCGGACACGCTGTTCGGCGCGACCTACATGGTCCTCGCGCCCGAACATCCCCTGATCGATTTTATCGTCCCCTCCATGTGGCCGGCCGGCGTGTCTCCGGCGTGGACCGCGGCGGCGGCCACCCCGCGCCAGGCCGTTGACGCCTATCGGCGGCAGGCATCAACCAAGAGCGAAATCGAGCGTCAGGTCGAATCACGCGCGAAGACCGGCGTGTTCACCGGCGCGTACGCGACGAACCCGTGCACGGGACAGCCCATCCCCATCTTCATCGCCGATTACGTGCTCATGGGCTACGGCACGGGCGCCATCATGGCCGTGCCGGCCCATGATCAGCGTGACTTCGAGTTCGCCCGGCGCTTCGGCCTGCCGATTCCGATGGTGGTCAGACCACCGGACATCTGGCTGGAGCAGCACGGTCCGGACCCGGATGCGTGGGACGAGGCGTACACCGGGGAGGGGATAGCCACGGCATCGGCGAACGCCGACATCAGCCTGGACGGCAAGCCCACCGCCGACGCCAAACGCGACATCATCGCCTGGCTGGAGCGGACCGGCGCCGGCCGGAGCACCGTGACTTACAAACTGCGGGACTGGTTGTTCAGCCGGCAGCGCTATTGGGGCGAGCCGTTCCCGAT
>CAXMLU010000744.1:0-4219 GCA_964194255.1 uncultured bacterium | reverse complement strand
TACTGGCTGGTCGCCAGTGACGGCGGGATCTTCACCTACGGCAACGCCGTGTTCTACGGCTCCACCGGCAGCCTGAAGCTGAATCAACCGGTTGTCGGCATGGCCAACACCTTCAGCGGAGACGGGTACACGATGGTGGCCTCCGATGGGGGCATCTTCAACTTCGGAGATTCCGTGTATTGCGGATCCACCGGCAGCATCAAGTTGAACAAGCCGATCGTGGGCATGGACTTGTTCTAAGCGGCCTAATGGGCGGTGGCCGGGTATTGCTCGATGGCCACCGCCCACGAGCCGCCTGTGCTGCGGACCAGGAGGTAGTAGTCGGCGGGTGGCTCGACCAGGGCCATAGTCTCGGTGGCGCACGGGCCCGAACACTCCGCATCGGCGTAACCGGCGGTGGCGTCGAGTCCCTTGGAGGCGTCGACGACATATACGAGGAAACTGGGACTGGAGCTGACCCATCGCAGCTTGGTGTCGGCTGACCCCAGATGAAACACGGCGGACTGGGCCGTCCCGGCACCGCGGATATTGGCCATGCTGACCCAACCGGGCTGGATAGGCGGAAGGGAGACCGGCGGTGCGGTGGTGGTCGTGGTGGTGGGCCTGGTCGTTGTGACGACGATCGTCGGCCGCGTGGTGGTCGTGGCCGGGACAGTCGTCGAGGTCTCCGAAGTCGTCGGCAGGGCCTGCTCGGTGGCGCTCGGTAAGAACGGTGACAGGGGCGCCGCATTGGGCCGGGGGTGATGGTGATGCTGGCTGGTGACGACAACGGCAACGGTGACCCCGAAGGCGAGCGCGGCCGCGCCCACCAGCACCAGCCGGCGCGGTGCGGGCCCGCGCCGTCGTGATGAGCTCGGCTCAGTGGATGCCACGAGCTCCGTCGACAGCGAAGTAGACGCCGAGGAGCAGAATGGCCGCGGCACTACCGATCGGTAGGTAGCGCAGGGTTCGGACCACACCGCGCCGCTCCACGATGCCTCGGCCATAGACAAGGGCCAGGCCTACGCCGGTGAGGGTGGCGGCCAGGCCGATCGAGAAGGCGGCGATCAGGGCGAGGCCGAGCACCACGCGACCGAGGGTGAAGGCGGCGATGAGCACGATCAACGCCGACGGCGAAGGAAAGAGACCGCCGGCGGTGGCCAGGACCACCAGGCCCCGACGGGAGAGGGGAGCCACCCCTTCGGGGAGTTCGTGGGTGTGACCACCAGGTCCATGGTGGTGGTCGTGGGGATGCTCGTGATCATGGTCGTGGTCGTGGGCCTCGTCATGGTGATGAGAATGTTCGACGTCATCATGCGAGGCGTCAGTGACCTGGGCAGCTGCGACGGTAGCCAGCACCGGCACGGCCACGGCGGGGACCGGGGCGGCCCGGGGAGCCTCAAGTGTTCGGGGTCGCAGGGCCCGGCGACGGGAGCGCAGTAGGGCGCCCCCGAATCCGGCGATGGTTAAGCCTGAAACGAATTTCAGCCACGGATAGACCCGGTCGGGTGCCACGTTGCGACTGAGCTGAAACAGGGCCACCCCCAGCACGAGCACGCTGGCGGTATGCATGAACGAGACAACCGCGCCGAGCAGGAGGGCGTCCTTGGGCCGCCCCCGGGTACCGACCAGATAGGCGGCCATCACCGTCTTGCCGTGTCCGGGTGCCAGCGCGTGGAAGGCTCCGAACGCGAAGGCGACGAGCAGCATGCCGGCGAGGACCAACGGATCCAGGTGCTGTCGGGTGATCAGCGACGTGAACTGTCCGCCGTAGCGCGTCACCGCCTTCGCCGCCGTCCCAAACGGGAGGGCGGCGGCCTCCTGGCTCCCGGGCACGAAGCCGAAGGATGCAGACCGAAGGTTGAGCGGCGCCTGCAGGAGGTTGCCCGGATAGTGGCGCAGTTCATCGGACAGATCGTGAGACGGTGCCGACGATCCCGTGACCTGGCCGTCTCCCCGGGAGGTAACGACGATCTCTCGCCAACCGATCCGATCGGGCTCGTTGCTGTCACTGATAACACCGTGATGCTGCGTCCCGGATGACCCTGCGGGAAGGGTGGCCTCGGCCAGGATGGTCAGGCGCAGCGTGGTGAGCCCGCCCTGTCCGGGGGGCTGCGAGAGCTCATCGGACACCACCCGAAGAAGAAGAGCCGTGCCGTCGACGGTCAGATGGACGTTACCGAGGATCTCTCCGGCGCGCTGGGTGGCGAAGCCGACGCGGTCGGCGGCAACGGCATCACGATCTTGAAATGCTGGCAGTTCGGCCTCGTCCAGGACGTAGTACACCCGAACGACGCCTGAGGAGATTTCAACCCTGGCATACCGGTTGACCGTAAAGTTCCCTAGCGGATGCGCGGATGCAGGCGTGGCGGCGGCGATGAGCGCGCCAAAGCCGAGAACGAGTGTCAGGATCAGGCGACGAGCGCCACGGAGGACCTGGGTGCGCACCACGTGATGTTCTTCGGGACCGCCGGTCATCCGGACGGCCGGCAGTACCGTATCGTACGGTGGGAGGCAGGTGAGGGTGAAGCGATCCAAGTCGGCGGCGTGCTTTCTCCTACCGGCGCTGGCGCTGGTCGCTGGAGCGTGCAGCTCGAGCAAGACCCAGGCCCAGGCCAAATCGGTGAGCGCCGTGTCAGCCGGTCCGTTCATCGGGGCCGACGCCCCGACGCCGGCCCCTAAGGGCGGCGTGCGGGAAGCCCTCACCGCCCTCCTCGGTGCCGAGAAAGGCGGCGATCACGCCTCGTCTTTCGTGCTCCTGTCGGACGAGGCCAGGTCGACATACAAGGATATCCACCGGTGGACCAATCGCCGCAACGAGCTGCCGGCGATCACCGGCTTCCGTATCGAGGGCGCCGGCAAGCAGCCGAACTCCATGAGCGTCCTGGTTGAACACACACCCGGCCTTGACCCCTTCCGGGGACTCAGCACGGCCATGGACCATGAGACCTGGGTCGCTCGTAGCGAGCACGGAGGGTGGCTGCTCGACGCCGATCCGGCCACCACGCTTGTGCTCCCGAGCGACACCACCGCAGGCGCCGGCGCGCTGGCGTGGGCCCAAGCCGAGCAGGCCTGTGACGCCAAGACGGCGAAAACCCACCAAGCCATCGATCCCATACTGGGTGTGGCGTCGGCGCCGGGGCAGCTGTGCGGGCACAGCGCCACGTTCTCGGCAGGGGAGGCCCATCGCGTGCCGCAGGGCTCGGAGTCCCAGGATCTCATCGCCCAGTACTCCACGGACTCGTTGGACTGGGCCCGAGCCATCACGGTCACCGGCGCAGATCATCCTTTCGACGTCATCCTGGCGCCGATCGGCAACGTATGGCAAGTAGTAGGGGTTTACATCAACCCGTGATTCAAGACAAGGGAAGGGAAAGCAATTGCCCAAATTAAAGGCACTGGCGGCGCTCGCCACCACTGCGACGCTTGCGACGATCGGGTTGGCCCCGTCCATCGCATCGGCATCGAGCCATCGCGAGGCGCCACTCATCAGCCAAGACCCGTCGGCAGACAACACCGACCTGTACATGTACCGGGATGTGGCCAATCCGGCGATGGTCGACATCGTGGCCAACTTCATCGGGCTCGAGCCACCGGCAGGCGGACCGAACTTCGCCACGTTTGCCGATGATGTCGAGTACCGCATCAACATCAACAACTCGGGCGGCGCCTCCGACAACATCACCTACAAGTTCCGCTTCCGGACCGTCAACAACGAGCCCCTGGCCGGCCAGATCCCGCTGTTCAACGGTGGGCCTCTCTCCGGCAACAATGACAAGGCCCATCAAAGCCGGCTGCAGACCTATTCGGTGGAGCGTGACGATGCGAGCGGAGCCCACAACCTGCTCACCAATGTCCCCGTGCCGCCGCCGAACATCGGCCCCCGTTCGACGCCGAACTACGAAGCCGCCTATACCGCTCCGGCCATCACGGGGCTTCCCGGCGGAGGCAACGTGTTCGCAGGGCCCCGCAAGGACGCCTTTTTCGTCGATCTCGGCTCGATCTTCGACCTGGTTGCTTTGCGGCCGCTGCAGTCCGCCCACGTGATTCCCACCCCGCCCAGCGTCACCACATCGAATGGCGGGACCAACAGCCCCGCCGGCGGTGTTGACGGGGTGGCCGGGAAGAACGTGCACGAGATCGCCCTCCAAGTGCCGATCGCCTCGCTCCTCGCTGCCGGTATGAGCGGCGCCGACGCGGCTCACGGCTCCATCCTGGGCGTCTACGCGTCGGCCGCTCG
>CAXMLU010000743.1:0-4415 GCA_964194255.1 uncultured bacterium | reverse complement strand
GTGTATAAGAGACAGGCGCAGCCCCAGCCAGACGCGAGCGGTCGCCCGCCTTGACGGCGAGGAGATCCTGACCGTCAACGCCGCGGTCGGCAGTCGCCATTTTGACCGGGCCGGGACATGGGCCGAGCGACCATCGGTCCCGCCGCCCGAAGAGTGCCCGCCCCGGCCGGTGCCGGAGATGTTCGCCGGCACGATCATGGGCCGGGTGGAGGTGCGCATCGCCTCCGGGCCATCGATGACCCAGTTCGATGGCACGCCGGGGACGGGTCGCACCGCGCTGTGGGCCCGGGTTCCGGGGCACCTCGAACCGTCGGCCGGGACGCTGGCCATCCTGGGCGACTACGTCCCCGGTGGCATCGGCGAGGCGCTGGGCATCCAAGCCAGTGGGAGCAGCCTGGACAACACCTTGCGGGTGGCCCGCCTGGTGCCGGCCGAGTGGGTGCTGTGCGACATCCGCGTCCACGCCATCGAACATGGCTTCGGACACGGCCTGGCCCACCTGTGGGCAGAGGACGGCACGTTGCTGGCCACCGCCAGTCAATCGGTGATCGTGCGGGCCTGGTCGGACGCCCGGCGTCGTGCCGCAGAGGCCGCCGGGGAAAACCAGGCCGATCAGGCCGATCAGGCGAGCGTCCCGCCGTCCTCCTCATAGAGGGCCTCGCCTCGGCGCAGACGCTGCGCGATGCGCACCACTTGGGGGAGCTCGCGCCGGGTCGGGGTGTGGGCGGCGAGAAATCGGGCTGCTCCCGCCAGCAGAAGAGCTGCCTCCTCGGAGCCGGCCGGCCACGCCGCCGCTTGGCGCATGGCCGCCTCGACCGTCTGGAACCAGTGGAACTCGGCGTCCTCCGCTAGCAGGGCATGACCCAACGCCGCCTCGGCGGCGCCGGTGTCCCCGCCGGCCCGGACCCACTGGTAGACGAGGCGGCCCGCCCGGTCGATCTGGCCCTGGTTGTCCCAGCATTGATCGAGTTCGCCCAGATCGCCGGGCCCGGCCTCGGCGTTGACTTGCGGGAGGCGGGCGGCAGGAACGTTCAAGAAGCGGTCCAGGTACACCTTCATGGCGCCGTGGTACACGCCTCGCAGCGCTTCGGCTGAGCCCGACCGGGTCAGACTCTGCTGTAGGGCGTTGGCATAGGTGAATCCGTGGTGGACGATGTCCCAATCACCGTGGTCGTTCTGGACGTGGAACCGGGTGATGCGCAAGCCGGCCGCGTACGCAAGGGCCCGCCCGAGCTGTTCTGGAGTGGCGCCGTCGGCGATGGCGGTGCTGATCGCCGCGAGGATCGGCTCGGGTTCCTCGCCGAGCAACGTCCACGCCAGTTCGGCCACCCCAGCCTCGGCAAGGTGGCGGCCCGCCCCCGTTGCCAGGAGATCAGGGAGTCGGGCCGTCGCCGTCTCGATGAGGACGGGCAGGTCGTGGGGATGGCGCCACGCGCCCTCCTCTTCGTGCCGTCTGGCCGACGCCGTCTGGGCGACGAGGGTCGGGAGAACCTCAAGGGCCGAGCCCCAGCCCAGGTGAGCCAGCGCCTCGAATGCCTTATTCGTGAAGTCCAGCGTGTGGCCCTCGTCGATAAAGACGTGATCGGTAACGGCCGAGAGCATGAGCCGTTCGACGTCGGCCGGAGGGAGCTCGGCCGCCACGGCGGTGGCGAGGGTGCGCTCGGCGGCGTCCGGTGAGCGGGTCTCCACAAACCGCCGATACCACCGGGCCAGCCGAACCGGGTCGACGTCGGCTGTTCCCAGCGGGTCGAGGGGGAACCGGGGGGGCCGGCCGCGGGTGTCGCGCGACACGAAGGCCAGGCCGTGAACCAGCGCCAGCGCCCGATCATCGGGGCTCAGGTGCGGCAGGAGGTTGGCCATCGCCACCAGAACGGTTAAGCCGGCCCCCCAACCGTGATTCCGGTAGGTGGTTCCGAATCGGATGCCGTTGCGAACGATTTCGGCGGGGCACTCGCCGCCGGCCAGCAACCCGAGGACGGCCTTGGCTGTCACCAGGGTCAGACCCTGTTCGAGGCCCTCGGAGAGGCGGTGCTGCAAGTGCGCCGCCTGGCCGGTGTCGGGCTCGGCCACGACGATCACGCGTCCGCCCTCTATGGAGACGGGATACGCCCTGACGTCATCGGCGAAGGGATCGAGGGTGCTCCCCGATGCCAGATCGAAGCGGGCATGGTGCCAGTGACAGGTCAGAAGGCCCTCGTGGACGCTGCCCCGATGGAGGGGAAAGCCCAGATGGGGGCAGCGATCGTCGACGGCGTAGGCGCGGCCGTCGTGCCAGACCACGCAGACCGGCTGGCTGCCAACCTTGCCCACCAGGCAACCGGCCTTCGTGAGCTCACCGAGGTCTCCCATATCGACACGCATCAGGACCTCCGAGATCGCCGTCGCCGCCTCGATCGGAGCCTACGCTCGAGAAGAAACTTTGACAAGAAGTTTCTGTTTAAACTTGGTGTTCCGGTAAGCTAGGGCTCATGCCGGAGGCGACCACGCGCAAGATCATCCTCCAGGCGCTGAAGAAGCGGGGCGAGGCGCGCGTCGAGGATCTGGCCAAGCTCCTGGAGGTGACTCAGAGCGCGGTCCGCCAGCAGCTGAACGGGCTCATGGCCGACGGACTCGTCTCATTCCGGGAGCAGAAGGGTGGACCGGGCCGGCCGCGCCACCTGTACCGGCTCACCGAGGCGGCCGAGTCCCTCTTCCCCAAGATGTACAGCGAGCTGACCAACGAGTTGCTCGACTACATCGGCGACAGCGACCCTCAGCTGGTCGACGTGTTGTTCGAGCGGCGTCGCCAGCGCCGGGTGGAGGCGGCCAGGTCCCGGCTGGCCGGCCGGCCTTTTGCCGAGCGGGTGGGAATCCTGGCGTCCATCCTGGACGAGGATGGTTACTTGGCCGACTTCGAACGCCAGGACGACGGCAGCTGGCGGATCGTCGAACACAACTGCGCCATCCTCGGGGTGGCCACCCGCTTCGGGCAGGCGTGCTCCAGCGAGATCGGTTTCCTACGAGAAGCCATGCCTGACGCCGTCATCGAGCGGGTGTCGCACATGATCGCCGGCGCCCACATGTGCGCCTACGAGGTACGGCTGAGGGCGGAAGGCGTTAGTAGATCCCGGGAATCAGGTGGGCCACGCCTGCGAAGCGTTCCTGATAGTCCGGAAACACGGTCGTAAGCAGGATCTCCTCGTAGCGGATGCGCACGAGCTGCGCGCCGAGCACCACCGAGGTGGCCACCAGCGCGGTCAAGCTGCCCGTGGCCAGCAGTCCGCCTACCATGGCCAGTCCCTCAAAGAGGTACAGAGGATGGCGCACCATCCGGTAGGGGCCTCGGACGACCAGGTGGCGGGCCTGGGGGGTCAGGCTGAAGGCCGTCCCAAGCAGCGAGAGAGAAACGAGCGACCCGACGATCGACACCAGGGCCAGGCCCGCCTGGAGCCCGCTTCCGAGCTCTCCGAGGGAGAACACCCGAGGACCTGCGGCGAACAGGATTGGCGAGACGACCAGCCCGAAGGCACCGACACAGCTGGCTACCCATGGCAGCAGGCGGCGGTCCATGGCCCGCGCCGGAGGCCGGACGACGGTGAGCACGATGAACATGGCGATGAACACCAGATACAGGACCTGTCCGACCAGGTCGATGATGGCGGCGTGGTTCCGCACGTGCGACGCGAACCGTACGACCTCGATATAGAGCAGCAGGGCGAACACGGTGCCGGGCACGGCGCGCCCCAAGACGCGTTCCCCCGCGCCCGCCCGTAGGGGAGTGGCGCCCGTCGTAGCGGTCACACCAGACAGTATCGGCGCTTCGACGCCACAGGTGAAGGGATCGGTACGATCACCCCCATGTCCGGACCCCTCAGCGGCTTCAAGATCATCGAGTTCACGGGCATCGGCCCCGGGCCCTACTGCGCCATGATGCTGGCCGACATGGGCGCCGAGGTCCTGCGCATCGACCGCGCCCAGGCGGTCCGGGAGGGAGATCCGGCCCGCCAGTCCCTGGACCTGCTGGCCCGAGGCCGTCGTTCCGTGGGCGTCGACCTGAAGCACCCTGATGGGGTGCAAGCCGTGCTTCGGCTCGTCGAACAGGCGGACGGCCTGGTGGAGGGCTTCCGGCCCGGGGTGACCGAGCGGCTCGGCATCGGTCCGGATGAGTGCCTGGCCCGAAATCCGCGCCTCGTTTACGGCCGGATGACCGGCTGGGGCCAGGAAGGGCCGTACGCCCACGCGGCTGGGCACGACATCAACTACATCGCCCTGGCCGGCGCCCTGCACTCCATCGGACGCCGCGGCGAAGCGCCCGTGCCTCCGTTGAACCTGGTCGGTGACTTCGGAGGGGGCGGCATGCTGCTGGCCTTTGGCATGGTCTGCGGGCTGCTCGAGGCGTCCCGTTCAGGACAGGGCCAGGTCATCGACGCGGCCAT
>CAXMLU010000742.1:0-3127 GCA_964194255.1 uncultured bacterium | reverse complement strand
GCGCGTGGCTTTACGTGGTTTGCCACCATCCTGACGCGCGCAACCCGACGCCACCCCGCCCGCCCAAACCGGGCACCCCCGCCGCCCAAAACGGGCAAATAGTGTCAGATGTAAGATTTCGCAGTAACGTCACATTGCGTTCGCACCATTGATCAAGGCCTGTGACCATTTTTACCGTCCCGCCAACGAGTGAGGAGTGCGCACCATGGACGAAGACTTCGGTCCGGTGGGCTACCGACTGGCCAAATAACTGTTGAGCCGGCCTTTGCACCGGCCTACGACATCGAGGTCGGCGGCGCCGGCGGCGTGCCCGACGGTCCCGCCATCCTGGCGGCCAATCACCGCTCGTTTATGGACTCGGTGTTCCTCGCCGTGGCCGCCGACCGGCCGGTGGCATTCATGGCCAGGGCCGAGTACTTCGATCGGCGCCGGACGGCCTGGATCTTCCGCTCGACCGGGCCGATCCCGCTGCGGCGGGGCCGCCCCCTCGAGGGCACGCCGGGCGACGCCGAACGATGAGTTCGGCGCGGTCGGCCCGTCTCACTTTCCGATGCCCGGCGATATCTACCGAGGAGCGGAATGAGAGCGGACGACAGCGTGACCAATGGCACAGCCATTTCCAAAGAAATAGGCCACGAGGTGGACGGTTTGGTCGCGGATACTGGCCGCATGAACCGCATCCACACGTCCAACGCGCCGACGGCCATCTCGGCCGAGCGCCTCGTCCGCCAGTTCGATGGCCTGACGGCAGTAGACGAGCTCGATCTCGATATCGCTCGGGGCGAGATCTACGGCTTCCTCGGACCGAACGGGGCGGGCAAGTCGACTACGGTCCGCGTGCTCTGCACGCTGCTTTCCCCGACGGGCGGAAGAGCGGTCGTCGCCGGCTACGACGTGGCCACCCAGCCGGAGAAGGTCCGCCTGCGCATCGGCGTGGCCCTCCAGGAGGCCGCCCTCGATCCCAAGCAGACCGGGATCGAGCTCCTGCGCCTCCAAGGCCGGCTGTATGGCTTGACCCGCAACGAGATCGAGCTGCGGCTGGCCGAGCTCGGCCGGTTGATCGACATCGGCGAGGCGCTCGCCCGACCCATCTCCACCTACTCGGGCGGGATGAAGCGGCGGCTCGATTTGGCCGCGGCGTTGGTCCACAACCCCGAGGTGCTGTTCCTGGACGAGCCGACCACCGGTCTGGATCCCGTGAGCCGGGCGCGGATGTGGGAAGAGGTTCGCCGACTCAACCGCGAACTCAACATGACGATCTTCCTCACCACGCAGTACCTCGAGGAGGCCGACGAGCTGGCCGACCGAGTCGGCATCATCAACGACGGTCGACTGGTCGCCCAGGGCACGCCTGACGAGCTCAAGCGCAGCGTCGGCAACGACGTCATCACCGCCCGCCTCGACGGCAACGCCGCGGCCGCCCGCGGGGCGGTGGAAGCGGTAAGCGGCGTCCGGAGCGTGGAGACACGGGGCGACGAGATGACCGTCACGGCGATCGACGGCGCCGCCACGATCGGCGCCGTCGCCGTGGCTCTTAGCACGGTGGCACCGGTACGCCACCTCACGTTGCGTACGCCGACGCTCGACGACGTGTTCCTCGAGTTGACCGGCAACCACATTCAGTCCGACGAAGGTGACGGTGGACAAGACGAGTCGATTTATGACGAGCCAGCCCGCCGCGAGGTAGTGGAGGTGGGACGATGACTGCTCTCGATCTGGACATCACCGTTGCTCGCGAGTCCGGGGCCATCCAGGCCCGGCCGGCGCCGGCCCTCCGAGATGTGGCGTCGATCGCCGGGCGGGCGCTGCGGGCCGTTCCTCGCGAGCTTGAATCGGTCATCCCGCCGATCTTCATCGCGCTGTTCTTCTTCGTGATCAACATCGGGACCCTGCAGCACATCACCGAGAGCCATCTCAAGGGCTTCGACATCAAGGCCTTCATGATGCCGACGGCCATCCTCATCGGCGTGACCGGGGTATCCCGCGCCGGAGCTCTCGTAATGGACATCCAGAACGGCTACTTCGACCGGCTCCTGCTCACCCCCGTGCGGAGGTTGGGCATTCTCCTCGGCCACATGGTCGCCGACGTCGGCATCGCCTGCCTGTTGACGGTTCCGATCCTGATGCTCGGCGTCTCACTTGGGGTCCGCATCAAATCGGGACCGGCCGGCCTCCTGGTGTTCATCGCCATGTCCGCCCTCTGGAGCTTGGCGTTCGCCGGCTTCGGCTACGCCATCGCCCTCAAGACCGGTAACCCGGCCGCCGTCCAGTCCAGCTTCCTGCTCTTCTTCCCGTTCCTGTTCATGACCTCCTCGTACGTGCCCCGCACCCAACTCACCGGATGGTTGAACACCATCGCCGCGTGGAACCCGGTGACTTACGTGCTCGAGGGCCAACGCTCCCTGGTGACGCAGGGATGGCAGTGGGACCAGCTCGGCAAGGCGCTCCTCGCCATCGGCGTGGTCGGCCTGGTGAGCATGTCGCTCTGCTTGGCTGCCCTTCGGGGCCGTACCCGGCGGGGCTAGATCGGCAGACCCCGGGCCCGGTCAGGCCCGGGGGACGTCCGGGCCGACCAGTTCGGCAAGGAGCGCCTGTACCCGCCTGTCGATCTCCTCGCGGATGGGTCGCACCTCCTCGATCGACCGTCCGGCCGGATCGTCCAGCTCCCAGTCGAGATAGCGCTTTCCGGGGTAGGCGGGGCAGGCATCGCCGCAGCCCATCGTGATCACAACATCGGCGGCGCGAACCGCATCGTCGGTGAGTGGCTTCGGAAACTCTTTGCTGATGTCGAGGCCCAGCTCGCTCATCACCTCGACGACGGCAGGATTGATGCGGTCGGCGGGCTCGCTACCCGCCGACCGGACACGCACCTGGCCGGCGGCTCGATGGTCAAGGAGAGCCGCGGCCATCTGCGAGCGGCCCGCGTTGTGGACACAGACGAACAACACCTCGGGCCGTTGCGTCACGACCCGCCCTCCAGATCGAGATGACGGCCCGGGTAGAGGATGGCGATCACCCCGACGGCCACCGCCGCGCCGACGAACTGGAACACGATGAACATCGGGGCAGACCTTGGGTCGATCCCCGCGAACGTGTTGGACAGGGTGCGGGCCAGCGTCACGGCGGG
>CAXMLU010000741.1:0-8445 GCA_964194255.1 uncultured bacterium | reverse complement strand
GCCATCGCCCTCGGGCATCCCCTTGGCGCCACGGGCACCAAGCTGATGGCCACGCTGCTCTGCGAGTTGGAGCGCACCGGGGGCCGCTACGGCCTCCAGACCATGTGCGAAGGCGGCGGCCAGGCCAACGTGACCATCATCGAACGCCTCAGCTGAGCCGACGGCCGCAGGCCTCCGAGCCGACGGCGAGGTGTCAGACGATGTGGTCTCTATAGCGACCACATCCTGTGTCACCCGACTCGGCTCCAAACAATCTTTAGTGTATTCTATGTAGTCTCGTGGTATGCTGGAGGAGCTAGACCGACGCGTTGCCCAAGTGGCGGCCGCTCAGCACGGGGTTTTCACCCTGGCGCAAGCACACGAGGCCGGGGCGACGCGGGCGGCCATTCGCCACCGTGTCTCGCGTGGCCGGTGGTCTCGAATGACCTTCGGCGTATTCCGGATTGAAGGTGTGGCGGTGACGTGGCACTTGCGACTCTTCGCCGCCGTGGCCGGAGCCGGCGAAGGAACGGTCGCCTCGCATCACGCCGCCGCTCAGCTATACGGCGTGCCTGGATTCACGGGTAACTGGGTGGAGCTCACCGTGCCTCGGGGAGTGCGGCCGCCAGTTCGGCCGACCCGCTTCCATTGGTCCCGTCGGCTACCGCCGCATCACGTGAAGCGGCCGGCAGACGTCCCGGCGACGTCGGTCGCCCGCACTCTTGCCGACTTGGCCGGGGCCCTGAACCCGAAGGAGATCGAGCGGGCTCTGGACAACTGTTTGGCGAGGAAATTCGTAACCGTCCCGGCCATGTGGCGAATCCTTCACGATCTGGGCCCAAACGGACGGGCCGGATTTGCGATCATGAGAGAGCTGCTGCACGCCCGAGGCGATGGCTATGTGGCGCCGGCCAGTGAACTTGAGCGGCGTCTGCTCGACGTCGTGATCGCCGCCAAGCTGCCCATGCCCGAGCGGGAGGTCGATCTCGGCGATAGCGATGGTTGGATCGGGCGGGTCGAGTTCGTGTACCGCACTGCCAAGCTGCTGATTGATGTCGACGGTCGCCTATATCACACCGCGCTGCTCGACCGCCGGCACGACCGGGATCGGGACAACCGATTCATGGCCGACGGGTGGCGGGTTCTCCGGATCGACTACGAGATGCTCACCAACCGGCCAGGCAAGGTGGCCGCCCTCATCCGGCGCGCCCTGGATCATGGCCGAGGCCGAGTCGGGTGAGGGTCGCTCCCGCCTCGGCCATGATGCGATCGATCAGCTCTCCGCAGGAGGGCAGGTCTTCGATGAGTCCGACGACCTGACCGCTGGCCATCACGCCGAGGTCGGGGCGGCCATCGACCATCGCCGCCCGCAGCAACATCGGCGTGTTGGCGGCCATGATGACCTGGCTCCACGACAGCTCCTGCGAGCGCTTCATGGCGAGGCCCTCCCGCGCGATGGCCGACCATGGTGTGTCGGACAGTTTCTTGAACGCCATCGCGTTGGCGATGGCGCGCGGCAGGCTGGTCACCAGGCCCGTCCGCTCCAACTTCTCCACCAGCGGAGTCCTCAACACCCGATGCGGCACCCCATCCACCTGGGTGGTGACGACCGTGTCGGCGACGGACTTGGCCAGGTAGAACTGTTTGACGGCGTCCGGCACGCGGCTGTCGCTGGTGAGCAGGAAACGTGTCCCCATGGCGATCCCCGCCGCGCCGTAGGCCAGGGCCGCGACGAGGCCTCGCCCGTCGAAGAACCCTCCGGCGGCGATGACGGGGACGTCCACAGCGTCCACCACTTGCGGCAGCAGCAACGACGTCGGCACGGAGCCGGTATGGCCTCCACCTTCGCCCCCTTGGACGAGCACGGCGTCGACGCCCCAGGCCGCCACCTTCTCGGCGTGGCGGCGGGCGCCCACGGATGGGATGACGAGCACGCCGCCATCCTGCAGCTTGCCGATCAGGTCCTGGCGCGGGGCCATGGCGAACGAGGCGACTCGCACTCGTTCCCGGATCAGCAGATCTACCCGATCGCCTACGTCGGGCTGGTCGGCGCGCAGGTTGACACCGAAGGGGTGGGCGGTGTGGGCCTTGACCTTGGCTATGGCGTCGGCGAGTTCGGCGTACGAGAGAGTGGCAGCGGCGATGACCCCCAGCCCGCCCGCCTCGGATGTGGCCGACGCCAGCCCGGGGCCGGCCACCCATCCCATACCCGTCTGGACGATCGGATAGCGGATCCCAGTCAGCTCGCAGAGCGTTGTCTGCAACGCCGGGTGGGTCAACGGATCTCCGTGTTCCGCAGCCCGTCCGGGTCAAGCACGTCGCGCAGCAACCGCGACTCCTCGTCCGTCGGCGCTCGCGACTCGGGGACTCCCGCGTCCGGCAGAGCCAGCTCGAAACCCGTGGCCGCGATCACCTCGTCGACGGCGACCCCCGGATGCACGGAACGCAGGCGCATGTGCCGGTCCGGCGTCTCGAAATCCAGCACGCCGAGGTTCGTCACGACCCGGCGGATGTCATGGTGCTCGGCCACGAACTTGCCTGCCGCAGCGGCCCGGTCGTAGCCGAGGCCCGACACCATGTCGACCTTCTCGACGAAGACCCTCGGTGTGTGATTGGGGATCCAGTAGCTGGTGGCGTGGTTGGCCGTGTTCCCCGGCGCGCCCCGCACACCGAGCAGCATGACCTTGGGGTGGGCCCACGAGCCGATGCACGCAATGTTCTGGTTGCCGTAGCGGTCGATCTGGCTGGCTCCCATCATCACGTGCCGTCGTCCCGACCACAGCAGATCAAAGACGGATCGAAACGGGATCCACCCCTCAACGACGACGCCAGCGACGCCAGCGCCACTAGCGCCGGCCGCCGCACCACCCACAGGCAGATCGCCGGCGACGAAGTAGGCCTCGCCGTCCGACACGAGCAGATCGGGTTCGAAGCTGCCCCGGGCCAGGCGGGCGCCGAGCATCGGCATGGTGCCCATGCCGCTGGCAAAGATCTCGCCGTCGCCCCGCCACGCCTCGGCGCACGCCACCACACACACGTCTGCGCGGCCGACGCTCATCAGGCCCGACCCGAAGAACGCACCGACGAACGGACCGCGGCTTGGTATTCGTCCTCGCTCACCTCGAGGTAGCGGCGGGCGAACGCCGCCCAAGCATCAGGCTCGCCGGCCGCCTTCACGTAGTCCGTCTGGAACACCTCGTCTCGCCCATAGTCAGGAACACATGAGGTGAAGTGCGCGCCCCCAGGAGCCTTTACCACGCCGGTGACCAGCATCCGCGGCACCCGCAGGGTGTGAACTGAGCCCGACGCGACGAGGTCCGTAGTCGAAACCACCCGTTCGCACGACACATACGCCCGCGCCGCCGCACTGCAGAACAGATCGTCGAAATACAGATCGGGTCCGAGGAACTGGCCATTCCCCCGCGCATCTGCCTGATTCAGATGCACCAGCGCCACATCGAGCGGGAGCGCGGCCATGGCCACCAGATCCTCGCCGTCGTCGTAGGGCGACCGCACCGTGCGCAACCACGGATTGATGCTCATCACATCGGATCCCAGCCCGGCCCGGGTCGGCAAGAACGGAAGGCGCAGAGCCGCCGCGTACAGCCCCCACTGCAACATGCCTTCATCCAGCTCGACCAGCTCGGGGACGGTACCGGCCTGGCGGGCAGCGCGGAAGTGGGGCTCGAGAGGGATCGAGTCGAGAGAGACGAAGCCGTAGACGAGCTTGCGCACCTTGCCGGCCGCGCAGAGCAACCCGACGTCAGGGCCTCCGTACGACACGATGGTCAGATCCTTCAGGTCCGAACGCAGGATGGCCCGGACCAGCGACATGGGCTTGCGCCGCGACCCCCAGCCGCCGATACCGATGGTCATGCCGTCGGACAGGGATGCGATGACGTCGTCGTGGGTGAGACGCTTGTCGCGACCTTCGTTCATTGCGTGAACTCCGGACCGCGCTTGTCGACGAACGCCTGGCGAGCCTCGTCCGCCACGCCGGACAGATTCAGTTCGAAGGTGAAGCCTTGTTCGAAGCGGTAGCTGCGCTTCACGTCGACGGGATCGATGCCGTTGAGCGACTCCTTGGCCCGGCGGATGACGGTTGGGCTCTTCGACGCGATGGTCCTGGCCACCGCCAGCGCCGCATCTCGCAACTCCTTGCGCGGCACGACCTGCAGTACCGAACCGAAGTGGTGGAGCTCGGCTGCGGAGGCGACCGCGCTCGTGTACACCATGGCCCGCATCTTGTGCTGGGGAACGAGACGAGCCAGGTGGGTAGCGGCACCTAGGGCGCCGCGGTCCACCTCGGGCAGCCCAAAGGTGGCGTCGTCGGAGGCCACGATGATGTCGGAGTTGCCCACCAATCCGATCCCGCCTCCCAGGCAGTATCCGTGCACGGCGGCAATCACCGGCACGGCGCACTCGTACACCGCTGCGAAGGCGGCATAGCAACCCCGGTTGGCTCCGATCAGGGCCGTGAATCCCTCGGTCGCTTGCATCTCCTTGATATCGACGCCGGCGTTGAACCCCTTGCCCTCGGCCCGGAGCACGACCACCCGCACGGCGCTGTCCTCTCCGAGCGCACGAAGCACCGATGCCAGCTCGAACCACCCGGCGACCGTGAGCGCGTTCACCGGCGGATGCTCCATCACCACCTCGGCGATCCCGTCTGCGACAGTGTGCGAGATTCCCATGGGCTACTTTCTGATTGGGCGTCAGGTTTCGGCGTAAGAAACGTACCCGACGGGAGAGGCATGAACCCGCTCGACATGACCGGCAAGGTGGTGCTCGTCACCGGTGGTACTCGGGGGGCGGGGAAAGGGATCGCCGCCGCATTCGTGGTCGCGGGAGCATCGGTCGTCGTTTGCGGCCGGACGGAACCCGCCGAGGGAGGACAGACCACATTCGTCCAGTGCGATGTGCGCGATGCCGATCAGGTGGCCAGCCTGGTGGACGGCATCGTGTCGCGTTGGGGACGGTTGGACGTGGCCGTCAACAACGCCGGTGGCGCTCCTTACGCGGAGACGGCCACCGCCTCGCCGCGCTTCTCGACCGCGGTCATCACCCTCAACCTCCTCGCCCCGCTCTTTGTAGCCCAGCGGGCCAACATGGTCATGCAGGGCCAGGACGAGGGCGGATCGATCGTCAATATCAGCAGCATCAGCGGGTTACGCCCGGCGCCGGGGGTAGCCGCCTATTCCGCGGCAAAAGCCGGCCTGATCAATCTCACCCAAACGCTCGCCATGGAGTGGGCCCCCAAAGTCCGGGTGAACTGTGTCAGCGCCGGCATGATCCGCACCGAGCAGTCTCACCTCTTCTACGGAGACGAGGCAGGTATCGCGGCCGTCGGCGCCACGGTACCCATGGGCCGGCTGGCCGAACCGGACGACATTGCCGGTGTCTGCCTGTTCCTGGCCTCACCCCTTGCCCGCTATGTCAGTGGTGCCAACGTGGTCACCCACGGGGGCGGCGAGGTCCCGCCCTTCATCGATGTGGCGAACGTCGAACGCGGGTGATTACCAGCGCGAGACTCTGCCCGTGACTCTCGTACATCGCGTTCTCTCCCCCCATCCCATCGCCGACCTCGAGGAGTATTTGGCCCGCGGCGGGGGCAAGGGCATCGAGGTGGCCCTGTCCGTCGAACCCATCGCCCTCATCGAGGAGCTGGAGGCGTCCGGGCTGCGCGGCCGAGGCGGGGCCGGCTTCCCGACCGGGAAGAAATGGCGGACCGTGTGCGAGAACCACTCCGCCAGCGAGCCGAGCAGCGTGGTCGTCAACGGCGCCGAGGGCGAGCCGGGGACGTTCAAGGACCGGACCATCCTGCGGAACAACCCCTATCCGGTGCTGGAGGGGGCCCTCATCGCGGCCCGGGCGGTCGGGGCCGACCAGGTCTACTTCGGTCTCAAGCACTCCTTTCTCCCTGAGCTCGATCGGATCCGGCGCGCGATCAACGAGGCTAAGGCGTTCGGTTGGGCGGACGGCATCGAGCTCATCGTGTTCGAGGGCCCGCACGAATACCTCTACGGCGAAGAGACGGCGCTGCTGGAGACCATTGACGGTCGGTACCCGTTCCCGCGGATCGCGCCGCCGTTCCGGCGCGGCGTCCGCGAGGTGGTTGAGCACGACGACGACGTCGACACCGAGAGCAGCTTGTCGGCCCACGTGGACATGGCCGGGCCGGGCGGGGAGTCCGAAGCTCCGCCGACGCTCGTGGACAATGTCGAGACCCTCGCCAATGTGGCCCGCATCATTGCCCGCGGCGCAGACTGGTTCCGCACCGAGGGCACCCAGGATTCGCCGGGGACGATCATCTGCACCGTCACCGGCACGGTGCAGCGGGCGGGCGTGGGCGAGGTCATCATGGGCACGCCGCTCTCCGAAGTGATTGAAGCCATCGGAGGCGGGCCGCGGCCGGGCCACACCATCAAGGCGGTCATGGGCGGCGTGTCCAGCGCTCTTATCCCCGCGTCCCAGCTCGACACGCCGGTCTCCTACGAAGCCCTGGCGGCCATCGGCAGCGGGCTGGGATCGGCTGGGTTTATCGTCTTCGACGACACGATCGACCTCGTGGCCGTCGCCGCCGGAGCCTCCCGCTTCCTGGCCATCGAGTCTTGCGGCCAGTGCACGCCGTGCAAGCGCGACGGCCTGGCGCTGGCCGATCTGCTGGCCAAGCTGGCTCGTTCCGATACCAACGACCGCGACCTCTCCGTCATTCGCCAACTGGTCGACACCGTCGCGGATCGGGCTCGGTGCGCCCTCGCCACCCAGCAACAGGTCGTCGTGGGTAGCGTGCTCGAGCACTTTGGTAGCGAGGTGGAAGCCCATGCCAAGGGACGGCTTGACGCGGTGGAGCCGGTCCTGATCGCGGAGCTGCTCGACATCGAAGGTGACGAGGCCGTCTGGGACGAGCACCACCGGGACAAGCAGCCGGATTGGACCTATGACGAGGAGTACTCAGGCCAGTTCCCGGCCGACCGCCTCGACGAGCACCGCGCTCCCGAAGAAGCCCTCCCCGAGTAGCGGATCAGACGAGCCAGCGGCTGAGCGAATCGATCTCGATCGCAGGCGTCGCGCCGCCCTCCGACTCGATGGTGATGTGGATCGTCGTCTGGACTCCACCCGGAATCGGATCGGCGGCGGTCATGCAGGCCGACGCCCGCAGCCGGGCGCCGATCGCCGGCGGCGAGCCGAAGCGCACCCGGTCGGTGCCGTAGTTGATGCCGACCGACATCCCCGAGACCTCCAGGATCTGGGGCAAGAAGTGATTGGAGAGGGCGAGGATCAGGAACTCCTGCGCCCCCGGCCCCACCACGGAGTCGAACATCGCCATCCGCTCGCTGGTGAGTTCAAGCCAGTCGGATACACCCAGGTCGTCGCCAACCGCGCCCATCACCGCCTCGACGCCATCAAGCACGGTGACGGCCATGGACGCTACGGGTGCTGGCTAGAGACGGACACGACTTCGCCGGTCATATACGAGGAGTAGTCGCTGGCCAGGAACACGATCACGTTGGCCACCTCCCACGGCTCGGCGGCGCGACCGAACGGCTCCTTGCGGATGAGCTCCTCGAGCAGCTCGTCGCTGGTGACCTTGGAGAGGAACGGATGCATGGCCAGGCTCGGCGCGACCGCGTTGACCCGGACGCCGGCCGGCGCCGCCTCGATGGCCGCACACCGGGTGAGGGCCATCACGCCCGCCTTCGCCGCCGCGTAGTGGGCTTGGCCGGCCTGGGCTCGCCAGCCGATCACCGAGGCATTGTTGATGATTACGCCGCGGCCCCGGGGGAGCATGTGCCGAAGGGCGGCCCGCGTGCAGCGGAAGGTCCCGTTGAGCGTCACGTCGAGCACCGAGGTCCACTGCTCGTCGGTCATGTCCACCAACGCGGCGGTGCCACCGAGCCCGGCGTTGTTGATGAGCACGTCGATCCCGCCGAGCTCGGACACCGTCGCCTCGAACAGCCGGGCCACCTCGTCCTCGACGGTCACGTCGCACGGAACAGCTATCGGAATCAGTCCGGTGTCGGCGGCCAGAGTCTGCGCCGACTCGGCCAGCCTGCGCTCGTGGCGGTCGGACAACACGACGGCTGCCGCACCCTCCTCCGCGCAACGGCGGGCGGTGGCGTAGCCGATGCCCGTCCCGGCGGCGGCCGTCACAAGGACGCGTTTGCCCGTGAGCAACCCGTGCCCAGGGACGTACTCCACTATTGGTTCGGCTTGGCGCCCGATGCCGCCGCCGCCTTCATCGCCTCCAGCCGGTCGAGCATGGCCATCCGTTCCTGGCCCACCGTTGCTTCGATGCGGTCGGCGATCTCCTCCGGCGTCCAACGGCCGTCCTTGAACATGGCCCGAACCTCGTGAGGCTGGTTCCATACGGCGATCTTTCCTCCTACCGCGGTGTACACCTGCCCGGTGATGTGGCGGGGTCGGGCCCCCCGCAGAAAGAGGAACCGTCTCCTATACACCTCT
>CAXMLU010000740.1:0-2258 GCA_964194255.1 uncultured bacterium | reverse complement strand
GGAACTGATGGTGTCCCCCGCCAAGCCGGTGTAGGGCCGGCCGTCAAACGTGAAGGCCAGGGGCGACGTTCGGTCGATGACCTCGCCCGCTTGCTCTGCCGTTCGCGCCGAGGTCACCGGACTCCGGCCTCGCAACGTGGCGCTCATGCTTCTTCGACCTGTCGTTGGGAGCCAGGCTTCGAGCTCGAGCGAACCTCGTTGGTGACCGTGTGGCGTTCAACGGTGAGGAAGCGGCGGCACCCGCTGCGGTGGTACCAGGTCTCCGTGACCCACCCGGTCGGATTGGACTTGAGATAGAGGTAGGCACGCCACGCTTCGGGCGTGGCCGCATTGGGGTCCGGCCGGCTCTTCGACTCTCCGCCGTAGCCGAACTCCTGCGAATTGCGCGGCCCGCACCACGGGCAAGGAATGAGGATCATGGCTCGCGCTAGTGGCCGACGGCCGCGGCGCCCTTCTCGCCGACCAACCGGCCAGCCTCGAACCGGGCCAGGTCGAAGGAGGCAATGATCTCGGGGGTCTTCTGCGTCGCCACCAGTTCGGCCATCGCCTCACCCGAGACCGGCCCCGCCTTGAAGCCGTATGTACCCCACCCCACATCGACGAGGAAACCCTCGACCGGGGTGATGCCCATCACCGGGCTGAAGTCCGGCGTCATGTCGCAGAGCCCGGCCCACTGGCGTAACACCCGCATCTTGGCGATGGAAGGCATCAGTTCGAGTACATGGCCGGCCAGTTCCTCCGTGAACTCCAGTGATCCCCGCATCGAGTAGGACGCATAGGGGTCCGTGCTGGCCCCGAACACCAGCTCGCCCCGGTCGGTCTGACTCACGTACACGTGCAGAGTCCCGGAGACGACCACGGCCTCCAGGAACACCTTCACGGGTTCGGTCACAGCCGCCTGCAGCGGGTGGGTGATGATCGGCAGCGACACACCGGCCATCTGCGAGATCGTGCTGGCCCAACCGGCGGTGCAGTTGACAACGATCGGAGTAGAGACCGCGCCCCGAGATGTGCGGACCCCCGTCACCGCGCCATCGGCGACATCGATGCCGAGGACCTCGGTGTTCTGGTGGATATGAACGCCGTACGCGTCGGCACCCCGTGCATATCCCCAGTTGACGGCGTCGTGACGGATGGTGCCGCCCGGCGGGTGGTAGAGCGCGCCCAGGATCGGGAAGCGCGTATTGTCACTTACATCCATGAACGGCACGAGCTTCTTGATGTCGTCGGGCCCGATGACCTCCGAGTCGATGCCCTCCAGCTTGTTGACCTCCGCCCGCCACCTCATCGTGCGCAGTGACCCGTCATTGTGAGCGAGCGTGAGGTGGCCCCGTTGGGAGAACATCACGTTGAAATTGAGCTCGGCCGAGAGATTCTCGTAGAGCTTGACCGACCGGTCGTAGAAGCGCACGCCTTCAGGGGTCAGATAGTTGGATCGAACGATGGCGGTGTTGCGGCCCGAGCCACCGCCACCCACGTAGCCCTTGTCGAGGACCGCCACGTTGGTGATGCCGTGATTCTTTGCCAGGTAGTAGGCGGTCGCCAGTCCGTGGACGCCCGCGCCGACGATGACAACGTCATAGGCTGGCTTCAGGTCGTGACGCCGCCACACTCGGGGCCAGTCGTCGTGGGTCAGGCCTCGCCGGACCAGGGTGAGGGCCGAATACTTGGCGGGCTTTCGGTATCCATTGCCGGTGGTCTTCCCGTTCAAGCTGTTACGGGTGCCACTGATCGCGGCCATGGAACTGGTCTCCTCCTGCGCTGGACTGTATATCAGAATAGGCGGTCCGATGAAACGATGTCCACTCTCAGGAAACGAGATCTCATTTCACTAGTCGCCGTCGGGGAGCTGGCCGTAGCTGATGATCGAGAGGAAGCGGATCGGGAGGCGGATGAGTTCCACCGGGCCATGGGGCACCTCTCCGTCGAACTGCATGCTGTCGCCCTGCTTGAGCTCATAGCGGGCTGATCCGTAGCCGTAGACCACGCGGCCTTGGAGCATGTAGATGAGCTCGGTTCCACGGTGCTGGAAGAGAGGAAACACCTCCGATCGCTCCGTGAGCGTGACCAGCGTCGGCTCCATGCGCTTGGCCGAGCCTCGATTGGTCCCGAGGAGTTGGTAGCGGTGGCCGTGGCGCGTCCCCTTGCGGACGATGTCGAGGCCCTCCCCGGCGGGCACGAAAAAGGCGTCGTGCTCCTCCTCCAGGCCACGGAAGAACGACGTGACGGGTACGCCGACGGCGGCGGAGAGGCGGGCG
>CAXMLU010000739.1:0-3627 GCA_964194255.1 uncultured bacterium | reverse complement strand
GATGTGGTTGTCGTCGTAGACGTAGACCAGCCGGCCCAGCTGAAGGTGTCCGGCCAGCGAGGCGGCTTCGTGGCTGATCCCTTCCATGAGGTCACCATCGCTACAGATGACGAACGTGAAGTGATCACACAGCTCACTACCGAATCGGGCTCGCAACTCCCGCTCGGCGATGCCCATCCCGACGCCGTTGGCCACGCCTTGGCCGAGCGGCCCGGTGGTCACCTCAATGCCGGCGGCGGCGTGTTTCTCCGGGTGGCCGGGGGTGCGGCTACCAAACTGCCGGAAGGCTTTGAGGTCATCGAGGGTTAGGCCGTAGCCGGTGAGGTAGAGCATCGAGTACAGCAGGATGGACGCGTGGCCACAGGAGAGGATGAAGCGGTCTCGGTCGGGCCAGTCGGGCGCGCTGGGATCGTGACGCATGACCCTGGTCCAGAGGACGTGGGCGAGCGGCGCAAGGGCCATAGCCGTGCCCGGATGGCCGGAGTTGGCCTTTTGGGGGGCGTCCATCGCCAACCCGCGAATGACGTTGATGCCGAGCTCTTCGAGATCACGTTCGCTCATGTGGCCACCCTACCCAGTCCGCCCGTCTCTCAAGGTGGCGAACGGCGGTCACGGGTCCGTGAAGAGGGCCAGGGAGGCGGTAAACCCGTGCAAGAAGTTCCGGCCACCCACCGGGCCCAGTTCTCCGGCCGCAAAGAAGCCCGACAGTGGTGCGCCGTGGGTCACCTCGTCGATGACCGAGGCATCATGATCCGGCACCCCGAACAACCGCCGGCCGCGGCCGTTGCAGGTGAAGAGCAGCGCGCCATCGGCATCGCGGCCGCTCACCATCTGATGCAGGTCCTCGTCGGCCGACTCCGCGTCGCGTACGTGGAACTGCACCGTCGTTCCGACCGAAACCTCGTTGCCCACGGCAATGGCGCCGTTGGACCGGTCGGCGCCGAGCACATTTCGGACGAGGAAGTCGCCACGCCCGAATTCGGCCTTGTGCTCATTGATGACCAGACCGATGTGCAGACCCTGATTGATGAGGCGGATGTCGCGTTCGGACATGCCGCCCGAGGCCATGGCCACCAACCGGTCGAGGGCGGGTTGACCGGCCAGCTCGAAGATGATGTTGCGCTCGGCGCGCGTGACGACGAGGGGTTGTCCGATCGGCCGGCATCCCTGGCTGACGACCGTCTCGAGATTGGCGCCGCGGCCGATGACGGCAGCGACGGCGCCGTCGGTAACTACCTCGTCGTTCAGGACCAGACGGTTGCCTCCAGGACCGCGGGCGGCCGATGCCATCCCGCCGATGATCGGCAACTCCACACCGGGAAGCAGCTCGTCGATGGCGAAGCTGAACGGGTCGGCGAGCACGAGCACCGCCTCCGCCGCGAACGGGAGGGCGGAGGGCCATTCGTCAGGTGTCTTCAGTCGCAGGGGCGCCACTGGCCCGAATCGTCCGCCCCAAAGGCTGATGGCGGGAGTCTCCTCCACCTCCTGGCCGCGCCCGACCACGGACACCGCGGCACAGCCGATGAGCACCGTCGGGCGCAGCACGGCCCGGACCGTTCCGGCCAGATCCTCCAGGGCGCCGGCGTGGTGCGCGGTGACGAACAGCACGGCGAGGTCGGGATACTCGCCGACCCCCTCGAGCACCTGACCGACGGCCTCGCCCATCGCCATGGCCGGGACGGGGTGTTCCGAGAGCGCGGAAGCGAACGGCATACGGGTCAGCTCGTGACGGGGGGCAGCAGCATGAGGGGCACGACCGTCCAGGGGCCTTGGTCGACCCGGCAATGGGCCTCGATGGTCTCGTATCCCTGGTAGGTCAGCTCGCCCCGCACCAGCCGGTAAGTGAACTTGCCGGGCTCAACGTTGAAGGGCTGAACGTTGCGGGCCACCTGTTCGCCGGCTTCGTCGCGGAAGGCCACCTCGAGGACGCCGTTACCAGGTTCGCTGGCGCGGCAGCGAACCAGGACGACCAGATGGGGGGTGATGGTGACGGGAGGCTCGGCGGGAGCTGGCAGGGAGAACATCACGCCCATCAGATCGATGCGGGTCGATGGTCCGGGCACCGGGCGGACCTCAAGATTCTCGGTGAACAGGGCGGAAATGATGTCCATCAGAACGCCACGTTACTGCCGCCGATCCACAGCTGTTCGAGTTCGAGATCCGGCGAAAGCGCCACGAGATCGGCTCTTCGGCCGGGCGCGATGGCACCGCGGTCGGCCAGCCCGAGGAGCGCGGCCGGACGGGTCGACGCGGCGCTGACAGCGGTGGCCAGAGGAACGCCGAGGCTGACCACATTTCGGATGGCCGCTTCCATCGTCAGAGCGCTGCCGGCCAGCGTGCCGTCGGGCAGCCGAGGCGCTCCGTCCGTGAAGGCGATCCCGATGGAGCCGACCCGCGCCGCCTGCCATGCCACCGCATCGGTGACCAGGATGGCGGGACATGACTGCAGGGCCAGCCGCAGCAGGACAGGATGGACGTGGATGAAGTCGGCGATCAACGAAGGACTCAGCCGGGCGTCCGACAAGGCGGCGCCGGCCAACCCCGGCGCTCGATGGTGCAGGGGAGCCATGCCGTTGAAGAGATGGGTGACCAGACGGGCACCGGCGTCGGCGGCCGCCACGGCCTGCTCGTAGCTCGCCGTCGAATGACCGAGCCCGACGAGGACGCCTTGCCCGGTGAGGAGGCGAATGGCCTCGATGGCGCCGTCGAGTTCGGGGGCCAGGGTGACGACGCGAACGATGGGCGGCAGATCGGCCAGCCACCCGAGATCGATGGGCCGGAGGAGATGAGGGGGATGCGCACCGGGGGCACCGCCGAGGAAGGGGCCTTCGAGGTGAACGCCGGCAATGGCCGGCCTTGCCTGATTTGGCGGCCGGGCGGCGGCGACCGAGATGCGGGCGAGAGCGGGTCCGTAGGACGAAAGAGGCGAAGAGACCAGGGTGGGACACCACGTCGTCACCCCCTGAGCGAGCAGAAGCCGGTCGAGCCGATCCCAGTCCGGGCCGTCCGCTCCGGCGATATCCACGTCGGCGATCCCGTTGACCTGGATGTCGACGAAGCCGGGCGCGAGCACCCGGTCGGGCACGCCGGCGCCGGTCTCCAACGGCTCGACCGACGAGATACGCCCATCGGCGATCTCGACAGCTGCCGGCCCAACGACCCCCGAGGGGGTGACGACCTGGGAGGCCGTAATCCTCAAGCGGCGGTGCGCTCGGTCTTCATGTGCGTCTCACGGTGACGGATCGTGACCCAACCCAACCGCTCCCAGAGGCGGATGAACCACCAGGCCGGGTCGATCTCACCGGCGCCGAGAGCCAGCCGGGCCGACGTGGGCGCGGCGTGGTGGTTGTTGTGCAGGCCTTCGCCGGCCGTCACCCACGCCAGCAGCTGGCTGTTCTTGGAGGTCACCGGGTAGGGCTGACTCCCGAAGGTATGGCCTACGGCATTCACGGCCGCCGACAGCAGGAGATAGCTGGCGGCGTGGATCCCGGCCGCCAGCAGGCCGACCTGCCAGCCGAAGACCAGGCACAGGAACGTGATGCCGATTCCGAGACCGATGACGGCGTGGTCGAACAGCACCCTGTCCCACCGGTCCGGCGGCAGGTCACGGGCATAACGGGCCACGGT
>CAXMLU010000738.1:0-5549 GCA_964194255.1 uncultured bacterium | reverse complement strand
GTCTTGCCCGCGCCGTTCGGTCCGATCAACGCCGCGATCTCGCCCTCGTCGACGTGGATGGATACGTCGGCAAGCGCAGTCACCCCGCCGAAGCGCATGGTCAGGCTGTCGAGGACGAGCAGCGGTTCAGGCATCGCTCACCTCGGTCGGTGGTCGAGCCACGACTTCGGCCCCGAGGGTTCCCATGCCCCCTTGACCGGTGTTCTCGGTGAGTTCTGACGCCCGCTGGCGGTTGGGGATGAGACCTTGGGGCCGGAAGATCATCACCACCACGAGCGCGGCACCGAAGATCATCACTCTGGCCTCATCGAAGACCCGGAAGCGCTCTGGCAGATACGCCACCAGAACCGCGCCGACGACGACTCCCAACAAGTTGCCGGCGCCGCCGAGGACCACGGAGGCCAGGGTCAGGATGGACAGGGAGAAGGTGTAGTTGTCCGGCGTGATTGACACCACTTTGGTGGCGAAGATGCATCCAGCCATGCCACCGATTCCGGCGCCAATGGCGAAGGCCCAGAGCTTGAACTTGAAGGTCGGCACACCCATGAGTTCGGCGGCGTCCTCATCTTCCCTGATCGCCGTCCACGCCCGTCCTACCCGGCTTCGCTCCAGCCGCCTGACCATGAGCACCATCACCACGATGACGGTGAGCAGCAGCCAGTAGTACGGCTTGGGATCCAGCAGGCTGAACTTCACCCCAAAAGTCGTGGACGGGTGGGGGATGCCGAAGATGCCACGCGGGCCACCCAGCGGGTCGGAGTTGCGGGCCGTGATCCGGATAATTTCCCCGAAACCCAACGTGACAATGGCCAGGTAATCCCCGCGCAACCGGAGGGTCGGCGTTCCCAGGATGAACCCGGCGGCCATGGACGCCAGGACGGCCACCGGGAGTATCTCGTAGAAGGTCCAGTGGGCGTTCACGCCGAGAAGCCCCATCGTGTAGCCGCCGATGGCGAAGAAGGCAACGTAGCCCAGGTCCAGCAGACCGGCCAGCCCGACCACGATGTTCAGTCCGATGGCCAGCAGGACGTAGATGCCAACCGGGAAGAAGAGGACGCTGGCGAAATCGGACCGGGGGGTGTTGAGGATCGGGATCTTGAGAAAGGGCAGGATGTAGAGAAGCGCCAAGGCGATGAGCACCAGCCCGATCTGGGTCGGTCGCCCTGCGTCGTCCAGCCGCTGTCTGGCTACATCGGTCGCTCGCCGCACGGGAGCGATGACGACGCGCAGGCTCCGCGCCACCGCCATCACGCCCTCGCCTTGGCAATGGCTTCACCCAGGAGTCCGGTGGGCCGGACCATGAGGACGAGCACCAAGATGGTGAAGGAGATGACGTCCTTCCATTGCGAGCCGAAGATCGACGCCCCGTAGTTTTCGAGCAGGCCGAGCGAGAAGCCGCCGAGGAGGGCTCCTCGCAGATTGCCGATGCCACCGAGGACGGCCGCGGTGAAGGCCTTGATACCCAGGACAAAGCCGATGGTATTCAGGGTGTTCTCGAAGAAGATCACATAGAGCATCCCGGCCGCCCCGGCCATGATGCCGCCGAGCAGGAACGTCACCGTGATCACCCGGTCGATGTTCACCCCCATCAGGGTCGCCGTCTCCGCATCCTGGGCAACGGCCCGAATACCACGGCCCAGGCGAGTACCGGCGACGAAGCGATCGAGCACGACCATCATGATGATGGCCGCGATGAAGATCAGCACCTTGTCGGTGCGGAAGTTGGCCTTCTGGAAGGAGAACAGCTGGGTCTTGGCGAGGATCCGGGGAAAGGGTGTGAACGTGCGGATGCCGATGTGCACTCGCTGGGCGAACCATTTCTGGGCGAACAGTTCCTGGAGGAAAAGCGAAGCTCCGATGGCCGAAATCAGCGCCGCCAGCCGGGTGGCACCGTGCTTGCGGAGAGGCCGGTAAGCGATGCGTTCCAGAAGGACTGCGGTCGCGCCGGAGAAGGCCATGGCCACCAGGCCGACGCCGATCAGGATCAGCACGAGGGCGATGCCGTGGTGCACTGACGTGGCGCCGATCTTGATGCCAAACCAGCGTGTCGCCCACAGCGCACCGAAAGTCCCGACCATGAAGACTTCGGAGTGGGCGAAGTTGATGAGTCGCAGCACGCCGTAGACCAGCGTGTAACCCAGAGCGACCAGGGCATAGATCGCTCCGATGGTCAGGCCGTCCACGGTGAGCGGCCAGAACTGGTGGTAAAGGTCGGCGAAGTGCAGTGGATCCTCCCCCGTGTCGAGGAGAACCGGGGGCGCAGACGCGCCCCCGGCTCACCGTCATTGCGGTCGGTCGTGACCTGCCGTTAGCTGAGAGCCTTGAGGCCGTTGATCTTGCCACCGGTGACCTGGTAGGCGTAGATCGTCACGGTGCCGGCCAACTCGCCCTTGCTGTCGAACTTCAGGGTCTTCGACAGGCCCTTGTAGTTCAGCGTGTTGTTCAGGTAGTCGTTAATGTCCTTGCGGGTCACCTTGCCGGCCGAGATGGCGGCCAGGAAGGCGTTCGCCGAGTCGAAGGCCTCGACCGAGTACAGGCCGACATCCTGGCCCGAGGCCGCCTTGTAGGCCGTCTGGAAATCAGCGCCGCCCTGGACCTGGGCGATCGGAGCAGCAGGAGCGGTGAGGACCGCACCTTCGGCGGCCGATGCGCCGGCGGCGGTTACGAAGCCGGGATCCTCGCTGCCGTCAGGTGCGACGAACTTGGCGGTGACCCCAGCGTCACGGAGCTGCTTCACCAGGACACCTGCGGCCTGGTAGTAGCCGCCGAAGAACACCGCGTCGGCGTTGGCCGCCTTGATCTTCGTCACGGTGGATGAGAAGTCGGTGCCGGCGGGGTCGATCGACTCGGAGGCGGCCACCGTGGCGCCGCCCGACGTGATCGTGGTCCGGACGAGGTCAGCGACGCCCTTGCCGTATTCGCTGGCGTCGTCGATCACGGCCACCTTGGTGGCCTTGAGGTCACCCGTGATGTACTTGGCGGCCGCCGGTCCCTGGGCGTTGTCGTTGCCGACGGCCCGGTGGAAGATCGTCCAGCCGTTGGTCGACAGGGTCGGCTTGGTCGCCGACGCGGTGATGATCGGGAGTCCGGCCTGGTTAAAGATGGGATCGGCCACCTTGGACTCGCCCGAGAAGGCGGGGCCGACCAGGCCGACCAGGCTCGCGTCTCCGACCGCCTGATTGGCCAGGGCGGGGGCCTGAGCCGGGTCTCCGGCTGAATCGAACTTTTTGAACCCGACCTGGCAGTTGGGGTTGGCCTTGTTGAACTGGTCGACGGCCAGCTTGGCGCCGTTGTTCTCGTTGATGCCGAGATTGGCGGCACTGCCGGTCAGGGCCCCGAAGAATCCCAGGCTGATACCACTGCACTTGGCTGTCCCAGTACCTGCGCCGGCCGTGGTGCCGGCGGTAGTCGTCTTCTTGCTGCTGCCGCAGGCTGTGATCACGACCGCCGCGACCAGAGCTACGGCCCCGGCCCGCCAGAGCCGGCTCTTTCCTCGGGGCATAATGCCTCCCTCTTCTTTAGGGTGCTGTTGCGCGGAAGCATATGCACCAGACGCGACAGAATCAGGGGATCGTGACAGATCAGCTCCATCTTCGCGACGCGTATCTTCGGACCTTCGCCGCAAATGTGGTCGATGTGCGCGACGATGGAGCGGTGGCGCTGGACCGAACCGCCTTCTACGCCGCCGGCGGAGGGCAGCCCCACGACACCGGTCTGCTGCGGCCCCCGGGGGGTCCGGTGGTGCCCGTGACCTCGGTAGAGAAGGACGGATCCACGATCTGGCACGTGATCGATCCGGACGGATCGGGCCTCAGCGCCGCCGATGAAGTCACCGGGGAGATCAATTGGGCCCGCCGCCACGCCCTGATGCGCACCCACACTGCCCTCCACGTGCTTAGCGGGGTGATCTGGCGGAACTGGGGCGTGCCCGTGACCGGCGGGAGCATGGAGCCACTCTCGGCGCGCATGGACTTCGAGCTCGACCCTACGCCCGAGCACCTCGGGCCCCAGGTGGAGGAGCTGGTGAACGCCGAGCTGGCCAAGGACCGGCCGATCGAGGTGTCGTTCCTGCCGAGAGGAGCCGCCCTGAGCGACGCCGATCTCATCCGCACCAAGGTCAACCTGATCCCCGAGTCGGTGGACGAGATCCGGGTGGTGGACATCGTGGGCCTGGACAAGCAGGCCGACGGAGGCACGCACGTGCGTTCCACGGGCGAGGTCGGCCGCATTCGAGTGGTCAAGACAGAGTCAAAAGGGAAGGGCAACAAGCGAATCCGGATCGAGATCATCCCTGCCCCGGGTGACCCCAATGGGTGATCTCGACCTCCTGCGCCGCACGTTGGTCAATCTCGATCGGGTCGTCGTCGCCTTCAGCGGCGGAGCGGACAGCTCCTTCCTCGCCTGGGTGGCGCGAGACACCCTGGGATCCGAGCGGGTCGTGGCCGCCACCGCGGTATCCGCGTCGCTTGCCCCCGATGAACTGGAGGAATGCCGGGCCCTGGCCCAGGAGTGGGACCTGCGCTGGGTCGGCTTGGCGACCGGTGAGCTGGACGACCCTGCGTACGTGGCCAACGAGGCCGACCGCTGCTACCACTGCAAGACCTCGTTGATGGACGCCATCGCTCCCGTCGCCGCCGAACTGGGCGGAGCGGCAGTCGTGCTCGGCGTCAACCTCGACGACCTCGGCGACCACCGCCCCGGGCAGCGAGCCGCCGCCGAGAGGGGCGCCGTCTTCCCCCTCGTGGACGCCGGGTTCTCGAAAGCCGAGCTGCGGGAGGCGTCCCGCCACCTCGGTTTGCGCACCTGGGACAAGCCGGCGGCCGCCTGCCTGGCGTCGCGCGTCCCATACGGGACCCCCGTGACCCTGGGCATTCTGTCGGCGGTGGCGGTGGCGGAAAGCGCCCTCCGCCGCCTCGGGTTCCGACAGGTCCGCGTCCGCCACTACGGAGAACTGGCTCGCATCGAGTTCGACCTGGTCGACCTGGACCGGGCCGTGACCGAACGAGAGGCGGTGGTCGCCGCTGTGCGGGGGGCAGGATATCGCTATGTGACCGTCGATCTGGAGGGTTTTCGGTCTGGAAATCTCAACCCGTCATCGGAGACCCCGTGAGGTATCAGCGGGTGAAGCTGACCTTCCCCGAGGATCTCGTCCGCCAGCCGGTGATCGGCCGCATGGTGGCGCAGTTCGGCGTCATGCCGAACATCCGGCGGGCCAACGTCGAAGAGCACATGGGCTGGATCGTGTGCGAGCTCGATGGCGAAGACCACGCTGTCGAGCAGGCCATCGCTTGGCTCACGGAGACCGGCGTCCAGGTGGACCGCCTGGGCGACGTGCTCGAGAGCTAACAAGAGATCGCCCGGTTGATTCGGCGAACCTTCCTCGCCGTCCTCATCCTCTTGGCCGCGGGCTTGGCCGGCGGGGATGCCTACGCCCGCTATTGGGCCGAGGGCCAGTTGCAGCAACGGATCGCCGCCGCCGTACCCGAGGCACAGAACGTATCGGCTTCCATCGACTCCTTCCCCTTCGTGGGTCGGCTGGCCGTGGCGGG
>CAXMLU010000737.1:0-9545 GCA_964194255.1 uncultured bacterium | reverse complement strand
CTGCCATCTCGGCGCGGGCGAGGTCCAACGCTGACCTCCCGATCACCGGCACACTCTCTGGCGTGCACGCGATTGACGAGACCTGTAAGTGAGCAACTGGTCCTCTCCCACCACCCGTGCCGAGGTGATCGCCCGCGCCGGTGGCCGCCGCCACTACAACTCTGTCCGCCAGTTCCACGCCAGCATGCGCCGGGTCGAGGTGCTCCGTTTACTGCACGCGTATGGCACCGGGCCTGGCGTGCGTGCCCGCATCGCACGCGAGCTTGGCGTTCACCGCTCCACGATCACCAGGGATGTGCAGGCGGTGCTGTGGGCGAACCGACGTGCGTGCCCGACGTGCCGCACGATGATTGCAAACACCAAGTGGAAGAAGATCGCGCTGGAAGGCCGCGTGTTCGGCGATGGGCCGCACCCGCTGTCGTCGGACGGGCAGGAGGAGATAGCGGCTGTCGAGGCCGTACAGGCCGTCCTGCCGGTCATCCTCGGTGACCTCGGCTTCTTCGTCGACGAGGACGGGGCGGCGGCCAGTGAGGAACGGGTGGGTGGGGATGCCGGGATGCCAGCCGGCGGACGGATTGTCTTGGCTGATTTAGTCGACCGGGTGATGAGGCGATCGTGACCGTGACCACCGGACTGGCCACGGACCGGGCGAAGCAAAACAGAGCAGCCGCTCACGGCAACAATCCGACGTGAAGGACGGTGACGCAGTACAGACCGCACAGAGAAGGAGGGTAACCCTCCGTACGTGAACGCTCGACCAGTGACGCGGTTGTAGCGCGGTGGTACGGTCAGTTTGGATCTCAGCCGAGCGTCATTGACGTTCAGAGGGGGCGGCATCGTGACGGGGTTTCAGCAGGGCTCCGGCCCGGGCGCGGTGGCGGGGCGGTGGAGGATCGCCTTCGTCGGCGCGAGAACGAGGCGGTTGCTACCGTCGCACGGGCGTCGACGACGGTGACCGAGGCGTCGACGATACCCGTCGACCATGTCGGGTGGCCACACCAGGCTTAGGAGCGGCCGGTCCGCCGCGTTGGCAGCGGTCCGGTTGTCCGGGTCGAGGATCAGCGAATCGCCGTCCCAGCTTACGCTGATGGCAACTGCGTGGGGCCGGCCGTCAGGTAGACGGTGAGGACATACGGCGCCCGAGATCGCCTCTCAATCTCCGCCCGCAACTCGTCAAGACCGACGGCGACACTCATGTGACGAGGCTAGCGCCACCGTCTCGTTCGCTACGCTGGCTCGGCGGTCGACAACCCTGTCTGAGGGACCGATCACCTCCTCGCCGGCGATCTATGGCAGTTGTGAGGAGCATTGTTCGGGACGTTCTTCTGGGATGTCGAGTTTCTCGGGCGACGCCCTCGACTGCTATCGCCATGGCCTCCTCGCTCCACGTGGAAGCCGCCTCAAAGCCGGAGCGGGCTGCATGCGCCCAGAACCGACACACTGTCCACCCGACGTGCTCGTAGTAGCCACTTGCGACATGATTCAAGTCAACGCTCGGTAAGTCAAGCCGCGCTGCGACGTTGTCGCTGACGGTGCTCTTCCCGGAGCACGCGTGTCCAATGAAGACGAACTCGTCTCTGGAGGCCACCTGCCTAGCGTGCCACTGAGGGTCGTCGGATGGTGCCGATCCTCGCCAGCTGGCGACCTCCGAACGAAAGAGTCGAGCAGTCGGGAATGACGGGCGGCGCGATCCCGGTTGGCTCCACCGGGTCCCGGTCACCGGGTCTGCGGGTGGCGCCTGGGCCGAGGAGCGAGAATGTTGCGACGGAAAGGCGAACTGGTGGCGATGAAGAGACGATGAACAACGCTGAGGCGGGCGTGGTGGGAGCCGAAGCTGACGAGACGGCCTTCCGTGCGCTGTGCGCCAAGGCGATCCCCGAGGTCTACAGCTATGTGCTGCACCGCTGCGGGGGATGTGTGCCAGTGGCCGAAGACCTGACGTCTGAGGTGATGGTGGCGGCGGTGGCTGAGTTCCGATCGCAGGGTCGTCGCGTCGACATGGCGTGGCTTATCGCCGTGGCCCACAACAAGCTGTTGGACCACTGGCGGCGCCATGAGCGCGAGGAGCGCCGGCTTCGCCTGTTCTGGGGAGGGGGCGCGGAGGACACAGGCCTCGGCGCCTGGGAGGGCGACGAGGCTCGGGCTCGGGCTCTTGGCGCCTTGGGTCGGGTCCCGGTGGCGCAGCGGGCGGCGCTGACGTTGCGCTACCTGGATGGCCTGTCGGTCCCCGAGGTGGCCCGCCAGTTGGGTCGCAGCGTGCATGCCGTCGAGTCCCTCTTAGCCCGAGGGCGGCGCAGTTTCCGCCGTGTCTATCTGGAGCAGGCCGATGACTAACGACCCTGTCATCGAGCTTCTGAGCGGCCTGGAGCGCCCTATCGCTCCTTCGGCGGAGTTCACCGCCACGCTGTTGGCCGCCATCGACGTCGCCCTGGCCGCCGACGGGCGGGCGCCGGCATCGTGGCGCTCACTATCGGACCCGACCGAGCCCGACCTCGCTGCACAGACCGAATCCGACGACTACGTGTCATCTGTTAGCCACGAGGTGTCTCCCGTGCTCACCTTCCACGGCCCCCGGGCCACCCGGCCTATCCGTCTCCTCTTCCTCGGAGCCGCCGCGGCCATAGCGGCCGTCGCCATCGCCGTGTACGCCCAAAGCCCGGCCACGCACGTCAAAACCAAGCCAGGGACCCAACGGCCGGCCCCGGTGTCCGTGCCGGCGCCGACGACGACGCCCGGGACTGGGCTCGACCTGGCCACAACCCAATACCTGCAGACGATCAGTACGGACTATGCGGTGATGGCGCATAGCGGCAACCAGTTCTTCGCCGCCTGCCAGCTGGCCACCACCATCCGGTTCCCGGCGTGCCAGGCTGCTGCCGCCACGGCCCTGGCCGACGCGCAGAACTACGGTGCGCAGCTGGGCCAGCTCCAACCGCCGTCCGCGCTGGCCGGCGTCCACCGCCAGCTCCAGGCCAGCACCGCGGCCATGGTGGCCGCCATCCAGCGGGCCATTCCGGCGTCGGCGGCCCAGGACGAAAAGGCCACCCGCTCGGCGGCGGGCGACTGGGGGATCGCCGGGCAGGCCTCGTGTGACGCCGCCCACCAGTTCAACGGTCTGGCACCACGGGCCGACGCGCTGCCCATCTTCGCCTTCTGTGCCAAAGGCTGAGAAAGGAGATCGGAATGAGACATCTCGTGCTAAGGCTCGTGACCCTAGCCATGCTTGGTGCGCTGACCGCGTGCGCAAGCGGGGCGGCAGCCAGTAGCGACAACAGCACCGCCGGCGCCACGCTCGTTGGGTCGTGGCACGTGACGGTCCACGTCGACGGATCTCCCACACCCTTTGACGCGCTCTACGCATTCGCGCCGGGCGGCGTGTTCAGCCGTGTTGACGGCCGCAACAACGCCCCCGCCCTGGGAACCTGGACATACCAAGCCGATCGAGTGGCGTTTGACTTCCTCGTCTTCGCTTTCGACAGCACCGGCAAACGGATCGGAACCATCATGGTGCCCTCCGCCGGCAAGGTCGACAAGGGCAAGTTCGTCGGGACATTCACCGCCACCGAGGTCGACACCAACGGCAACCCCATCACCACGTTCCACAAGACCGGCACCGTCGAAGGCACACGCATCAAGGCCACCGGACCCTGACCATCGGGAACACCCAAGATCAGGGGGCATCATGATCGGAGTAGTCACGGCGGCTAGCGTCCACCGCCGAGCCCGGCCCCTCCCGCTCATAGCGCGGTGCGTCGTCGGAACGCAACGCCGCCCGCACCGTGTTGCGCGCCACACCAAGCCTGCGGGCGATGGCCTTCACGGCCATCCCCTCCGCCCGGTGCAGCCGTCTGATCTCTGCCCATTCCTCCACGTTGATCAAAATCCCTCTCCCAGTCGGCCATATCGGCCGAGCCAGGCTCAAGTCCAAACCGCTGACAGCGGTGGACCCTCGGGACAGGGGGTCAGTAGTCGACCGGTGATACTGGGTCAGTATTCAGGCGACGGCGACGGACGGATGGCTCGGTGCGGTGAGGGATCCCGAAGTGAGACGTGGCGGGTGCAATCGACGCCCCTTCTGTCGTTTGAAGTTGCCCACTGCCATGACTAGATGATGCCAACGAAGGAGTCTGGAGTTGTCATCCGATGCAGCCCAGAACTGATCGAAGAGCCAGGCTATGTCTTCCCAAAGGCCCCCGTCGTCCCATGTACCTCCGAATCGCTCGGCTACTTCAGCCGTGATGAACGGAACGATGTCGGTGTCATCTTCATTAGCCATGGTGGGATTCACCACTCCACATCGGGTCTACCGCGTCTGCCCAGCATGTGGCGCGAGCGGAGAAAACCCAACGTGTGTCCATCACGGATCCTCCCTCGCACGCCGATAGACGCGGCTGGCGTAGAGGTCCATTAGGATCTGCTGGAAGTCGGGATCATCGAGGATCCGCTTGTAGATGGCCTCGTTGTCGTCCATGCGCCCGATGACCGTCTTCATGAACTGAAAGAGATGCTGCCGGGGTCAGCGAGCAGGCTCGCTAACCCCGGCAGCTGTGGATCCGGGTTGTCTGCTGCGTCCTAACCCTGGGCGCCCGGGGCCAGCGCGACGAGGTCGGCCGTGGGCTCGTTGTTGGTGAAGGCGATGACGGGGCAGTTGATGACGAAGCCGACGGAGCCGTAGGCGGCGCCGCCGGGGCCGGTGAGCAGGTCGGGCCGGTTGGCGGCGAGGTTCAGGATGGCGTTCTCGTCGTTCTGCAGGGTGTTCAGGCCCTCGTTGACGGCCTTGTCGGTCCACTGACCGAGCTGGGCGTCCCACAGGGGGCTGTAGGACTGGGAGTGCCGGGGGTCGGTGATTGTGGGGAAGTCTCCCTGGACGTTCCTCGCGTCACCACCGTTGGCCAGGGACTTCAGCAGCTCGGTGTTGGCCAGGGTGGCGTCCTCGGTGGCGTGACCGTCCTTGATCAGGTGGATCAGCCCTTGGGCGTTCTTGTTGCCCGCGCCGGTCTGGCCGTTGATGAACGGGAAGATCCGCTCGCGCCCGGAACCGAGGGCGTCGTCACCGCCGAGGAACGACGCGTGGTTCAACAGGGGTACGTAGGTGGCGCGCTCGAGCACAGCTGCCAGCGGGTCGGAGGCCTCGGTGGAGATGTAGAGGATGGGCTGCCCGGCGTCGAAGCCGTGCACGACCAGCAGGTCTGCGGTGGCTTGGGTGAACTGGCCCGGGCCGGCCGGTGCGGCGGGGTTGATGGCCAGGACGCGGTCGCCGGTGTTGGTGTGGGTGGTGACGTCGAAGGGACCGTCACCGGTGGCGACGATGGGCGCGTTGTAGACCACCGGGGAGCCTTCGATGCGGATGAACGGGCTGTACTTCGCACTGCCCACGGCGCCGGGCTGGACCTGGGCTGCGGGAAGCGTCGTCGGTCCCGGGACGAGGATCCTGGTGGGGGAGAAGTCAGGGGCTCCCTGGAAGTGGATGGTGCCTTCGCCGAACTTCAGGTTCGGGTCCGAGGTCTCGGTCACGGTCTGCACGCAGGTCGGACAGGAGATCCCGAAGTTGGTGAGCTTCGCGGAGTAGTTGACGTTGAGATCAGCGGCCAGCCCGAAGTCCGACGCCTCGGTGAGGATGAACCAGACCGTCTTCCCGTTGAACTCCCCGCGGTGCAAGGGCAGTCGAACTGTGTCGTTGTGCAGATCCACCTACTTCGCGCTGCGGAGGATCAGCTTGTGCGCATCGAGCAAGGTGGGCTGAGCATGGGACGGCTTCGCCGACGCTGCGGACGTGCCGATGAACTGGGTCAACGAGAATGCGCCCGCGATAGTGGCGAAAGCTGTTGCCGCCACCACCGCCTTACGGGATTGAATACGAACCTTCATGGGACACCGGACTTTCTACGTTGGGGGATGGCGTCGAAGCTGCAGCCTCGACGGAGACACACCACGGGGGCGACCCGCGGGAACTCGCTACCAACTAGCTCGGTCGCTTGTTAACTTCAACCGGACCGCCCCACGCCCATTCCCCAACTACCCGTGCGTAAGGGATCGTTTAGAGTTCTTACCTATTGCGCCGGAAGCCAGCCGTAAAGCGCCCACTGTCGCCGAGCGTTGGACTATTCGATGCGGGAGATCACTCTCGCGACTGTCGTTGGATGCCAGCGTCCGGCGCGGCTCGGCAGACCCTCGGCATTCAGGCGGCGGCCGATTTCGGCCAGGCTCGTTCCTTCAGCCTTCCACCCCCGAATGCGAGCGATAACGGCCTGCTCCTCGGGCTCGGGCACAAGCTCCCCACCTTGGGCATGCCATCCGTAGGGGGCGCGTCCGACGGAGTGACCTCCTTGCGCCGCTTTGGTCTGACGTCCGTTCCGAAGCCGCTTCACGACCATCCCGCGTTCAAGCTGTGCGAACACCCCTGCCATCTGTCGCATGGCGGTGCGCATCGGGTCATCAGCGTCGTCCTGGCGTACCTCGCCGCCATCGACCGAGAACACCTTGCCGCCCAACGACCAGACCTTGGCCAAGATCGCCTCCTGCACAGTCAGCAACCTCGCCAGCCGATCGAGGCTTGTAACAACGATCCCTTCGGCCTCGCCACGGCGGATCGAAGACAGCGCCTCCAACAGGCCGGGGCGCTCCGCGTCGGGCAGCGTCCCGCTGCGGCCGTTCTCGCTCAGCACCGCGACGAGCCGGTGCTTGTTGGCCTTGGCCCAGGATCTGACTAGACGGAGTCTCGTTGACGGCTCACAGCGGCGATGTTGAAAGCGCAAGGGTCGAAGCCAGGGCGAGCAGCAGCACACACGGGTCCCAGTTGGCCTGGTCGGCGTTCGGGTCGTCAGGTCCATCGAACTCGGGGTCCGGCTCGTCAGGGCCGCCGTTGGGGTCGATCCAGGCCGGTCCTTTAGTCCTAGCCGCCGTTTCCTCGATGGCGGCTCGGTCAAGTAGTTCACCTACTCGGTTGACGCCACCGACGTTCTCAGACACTTCGGCTTCTCCGTCGATCACATCCGGGTCGGGTTGCATGTCGTCCCATGGCCTTGCTCACACCCTTCTATCCGATGTATCTGCCCAGGAAGTCCAAGCACCGCTATGAGGCAGTCGGGCAGTCGGACAGCCTTGTTCCAAGCAGTTCAAACGTCGCCAGGTCAGGTCCCTTAGGCTGCCCACAGTTCACCGCGAAGCAGGCATGTACTTGGGGTACAACTCGCCCCTCTGACACGAACGTTTGCCACACGGTTCGTTGGCGAAGGAACACTCAGCGACGGCGGTGTGGGTGGCTGGGTCGTAGGTGATGGTCACACCGAGTTCGCCGTAGACGGCGGCCTTGTCGCCGGGCTCGGCCGTGACGATGGCCGCGATGAGGTCGCCGAGCTGGTCGATCAGATGAGAGACGATCTTCGGTTTGTCCGCTGTACCGGCAAGCGCGCATCGAACAAAGAGCGCGTTTACCACCGCCTCCACTTCCTCGCTGTTCGGTTGGTGGTCCAGTTCGATCAAGCGCAGCACCCGCCGAACGCGATCCAGGATGGCGGTCGCTGGCCCGGATCGAGTCCGGAGCGACACCCGTCGCAGCACGGCGCTGCGAGGCAAGACGCCCGCCGCCGCGGCTGCCGCTAAGTCCTCCGCAGTCGGGCTCTCGGAAGCGAACCGTTCGAGCCGGCTCGCTACTTCATCAAGAGCGGTCGCCGACAGCTGGCCATCCGTATGGAATTCGAAGTTGGCATCGGGAGCGTCTAACTCCGTCCACCGCCGGATGACTCGCCACAGCTCGGTTGGGCCAAAGGTGTAGCGCCGCTCTCGCGACTTGGGGCGACATTCTGGTTGACCCGGAACATGTTCGTTGGGTCCCAGCGATCCTTCAGCGCGACCAGCCGCGCATACTTCTCGTCTCCGTAAGCCTCGCGTACCCGGTTGATGCCCTCGTCGCCGAGGAAGTTCACATAGACGCCGGTGGCCAGGCGGTGCAGCCTCTCCGAGAGCGTTCGCGTCCAGACCACGTGTCGGTCCCCGTCGGTTGAGCCGGACCAGCGGGTGTTGATGTTGAGGAGGATCTGGGCTACCCGGTTGCCGTATGCGGTGGCGTCCTCGGGGATCCGCCCGACCGCGCCTCCCATGAGGCCGAGCTTGATGTCGGAGTCCTTCGACGTAAACGACTCGGCGGCGTCGACGAGCGAGCCGACGGCGTCGTCGTCGAGCTCCGTGAGGTAGTCGGACTTCCAGTAGTTCTGTGCTCCCGCCGCCCAATAGCGGTCTTGGGAATTCTGTACTGCGACATAGGCCTTTGGCCCGACGGCATCCACGGCAGGGCGGCCAAGAGCCCGCAGCGACCCGAGCCCCGAGTCGCCCCGAGCTGCATCCCCGACCCACATGGTTGAGATCACCAGTACCGGCTGGCCGTGCAGCCCCTCTGGGAAGGGAGGATCATGCGGCGCGGTGCGCAGGATGGCGATGGCAGTTGCCTCGTCTGGAAGGTCGGCCACGAGCTCGGACCAGCCGGCGAGGACGTCGCGGGCCTGGTCGATTGGATAGATGAGCGGTCCAGCGCACACGGTTGGTCCAAGGGGGTGGAGGTCGAACTCCAATGCGGTGGCCACACCGAAGTTGCCTCCTCCGCCTCGCAGCCCCCAGAACAGCTCGGGTTCGTTCTCCGCGCTCGCGGTGACCAACTCTCCCTCAGCGGTAACCAGATCCGCCGAGACCAGGTTGTCGCAGGCTGCTCCGTGGCGACGCATGAGCCAGCCGATGCCGCCGCCGAGGGTGAAGCCAGCAACGCCAGTGGTCGACATGACACCGCCCGTGGTAGCCAGGCGGAACGCCTGGGACTCGTGATCGAAGGTGCCCCACACGACACCGGTCTGGGTTCGGGCCCGCCGGTTGGCCGGGTCGACCCGGACGCCCTGCATCGCCCGCAGGTCGAGGACGAGCCCGTCGTCGCAGGTGCCGAGCCCGGCGATGTTGTGCCCGCCTGCCCGTACCGCCAGCCCCACGCCGCTGTTGGCGGCGTAGCGAACGCCATTGACCACGTCGGCCGTCCCGCTGCACCGCAGGATCGCCGCTGGCCGGCGCTGGATCGAGCCGTTCCAGACCGCCCGTACCTCGTCATAGTTGGAGTTCCCGGGTGTCACCAGTTCTCCCCGGCACACAGCGCGAAGCTCAGCGAACCTGTCGCCCATCACTCGCCTCCCTCTCTGTTGGCACGGCCAACATCCCGACCGATGTGTGATCGGCGTCCTGTCTCCAGCATGAGCGGTACGGAAGAGTCCGGAAAGCACAAAATCTGGACTAGGCGAGGCCGCGGTGGGGAGGGAGACTGATGACATGCGCACTTACGGCCAGTACTGCCCCATCGCCCGGGCCTCGGAGATCTTCGCCGAGCGCTGGACCCCGATCATCGTGCGCAACCTGCTGCTGGGGTGCCGCACCTTCACCGAGATTCACCGGGGTGCCCCGGGGCTGTCCCGAACCCTCCTGGCCCAGCGGCTCCGAGAACTCGAACGACTTGGGGTCATCCAGCGCCAACCCGCGGTGCGGGGCCGGGGTCACATCTACATTCCTACCGC
>CAXMLU010000736.1:0-3554 GCA_964194255.1 uncultured bacterium | reverse complement strand
AACGACAAGGCGGTCAAGTGGCTGGCGGACGGCGCTCAGCCCACCGAGCGGGTCGCCAAGCTGCTCAAGATCTCCGGTGCGCTGGAGCAGTACGAGGCATCCCGCCCGGCCAAGGTCGCGAAGGTCGCGAAGGCAGCCAAGTGAGCGAAATCGACGAGTACAACCGAGTCGTCGGCGCCATTCCCCGGGCCGTCCTCGACTATGTGGCCAAGGAGCTGGTGGATGACCCCGAGTCGGTCGTCGTGGAGATGGAGGAGGGCCGCCGCCCCGGGTCGGTCAGCCTGACCCTGCACGTCGCCCAGGACGACATGGGCAAAGTCATCGGGCGCCGGGGACGGGTCGCCCAGGCCATCCGTACCGTCGTCCGTGCCGCCGGGGCCCGCGAGGGCGTCGACGTCGCCGTCGATATCGCCGACTAGTCGAGCGCCCCGTTTGACGCTGCTGGAGGTCGGCCGGGTCGCAAAACCCCACGGCCTGCGGGGCGAGGTCATCGTGCAACTGGTAACTAACCGGCCCGAGCGGGTGGCGGTGGGCGCTGTGCTGCTCTCTGACGCGGGACCACTCGAGGTCTTGACCTCGACCCCTCACCAGGGACGCTGGATCGTGGCCTTCGCCGGGGTCGAGAGTCGCGAGGCGGCGGAAGCGATACGGGGGGCGGTGCTGCGAGCCGAGCCCGTCGATGACCCGGATGCCCTCTGGGTCCATGAGCTCATCGGATCGTCGGTCGTTCTGGCCTCCGGCGATTCAGTCGGCACGGTCGAGGCGGTGCAGGCCAATCCGGCCAGCGACCTGCTCGTGCTGGACGGCGGCCAGTTGGTGCCCCTTCGGTTCGTGGTCTCTCGTGCGCCGGGGCGGGTCGTCATCGATCCCCCCGAAGGCCTGCTGGAGCTCTGAGCCCGTGCGCATCGAGGTGTTCACCATCTTCCCCGACCTGGTGGAGGGGTGGCTGGGGGCGAGCTTGATCGGCAAGGCGCGACTGGCCGGCGTCCTCGACCTGCGGGTCCACGACCTGCGCTCGGCCGCCACCGATCCGCACCGCTCCGTGGATGACGCCCCGTTCGGCGGCGGGGCCGGCATGGTGCTCGCCCCCGAGCCCGTCTTCGGGGCGGTCGAAGCCGTCGCGCCAGTGCGGCCGCTGTACCTCCTCGGCCCGGGCGGGCGCCCCTTCACCCAATCGGTCGCCCAGTCCCTGGCCGCGGGAGGCGGATTCTCCCTTCTCTGCGGCCGCTACGAGGGGGTCGACGAGCGGGTGGCCGCCCACCTCGTCGACGGCGAACTCTCCCTCGGGGACTTCGTGCTGGCCGGGGGAGAGGTGGCGGCGGTGGCCATTGTGGAGGCGGTCGCCCGATTGGTACCCGGCGTGGTTGGAAACGAGGCCTCCGTTTCGGAGGAGAGCTTCTCTAGCGGGATGTTGGAGTACCCGCAGTACACGCGACCGGCGGTGTTCCGGGAATGGGAGGTTCCCGAGGTCCTTCGTTCGGGCGACCACGGCCGGGTCGAGCGCTGGCGGCGGGCCCAGGCCGTGGCCCGCACCCTGGCCCGCCGGCCCGACTTGATCGCGGCCCAAGGCGGCCTTTCCGACGACGACCGGCGCCTCCTCGCCGAGTTCGGTCTTTCCTCGGTGGCTGGGGCGGAGCCGCGGGAGTCGGAGTCGGGGCCGCCGGACGAGCCGTGACGACGGCCGGTGGACGGTGAGGCGGGCCGATCCACTATCCTGAGATTTCCCCGGCGTCGCCTCGAGGAGTCTCGCGTCATGAATCCCACCGATCTCGTCGATCGCGCCAGTCTGCGCGACGACCATCCCGCCTTCGGACCAGGCGACAACCTCAAGGTCCATGTGCGGGTCGTTGAGGGCACCCGCGAGCGCATCCAGATCTTCCAGGGCAACGTGATTCGCCGGCAGGGCTCCGGTGTGCGCGAGACGTTCACCGTGCGCAAGATGAGCTTTGGGGTCGGCGTCGAGCGAACCTTCCCCGTGCACTCGCCGGTCATCGCCAAGATCGACCTGGTCACCCAGGGCGACGTACGCCGGGCCAAGCTCTACTACCTGCGCGAGCGCACCGGAAAGGCCGCCAAGATCAAGGAGAAGCGGGCCGCCCGCTGACGCTCCCGGTGGTACGGAGATACGCCCCACCGCGCCCTGTTGCACCACCCCCGGTCGTCCGCTCCCGGGCGGTCCCGGTGGGCCGAAGGGCCGCCACGGCCCGAGGTCTGGCCGAGCTCCCCATCCTGGTCATCATCGCCGGTGTGGCCGCATTCTTGGTCAAGACCTTCGTCGCCCAGGCCTTCTACATCCCGTCGGCGTCCATGGTCCCCCAGCTGCAGGTAAACGACCGAGTGGTCGTGTCCAAGCTGTCCTACCGATGGCACGCACCCCGCCGTGGCGACATCGTGGTGTTCCAGGCGCCGCCCTCAGAGCAGGCTCCCGCCAAACCGGACAGCCGCAACCCGGTGATACGCGCCGTCACCAGCGTGGGCCGTGCCGTCGGGGTCATCCCGCCGTCGACGGAGGACTTCATCAAGCGGGTCATCGGGCTGCCCGGTGACACCGTCGAGGGCCACGACGGCCACGTGTTCGTCAACGGGAAGTTCCTTTACGAGCCGTACCTGCCCCCAGGGACCTTCACCAGCACGTTCGCGCCCATCAAGATCCCACCAAACCACATCTGGGTGATGGGCGATAATCGCACCGACTCCCGGGACAGCCGCTTTTTCGGGTCGATTCCACGGCCAACCATCATCGGTCGCACCGTCTTCCGGGTGTGGCCGGCGGGGCATACCGCCTTCCTTTAGGACGGTTTCTGGAGCGTCAGACTCTTCGGTCCCGGGCGTCGTAGCATGGTGTCCATGAGCACGCTGGAGGCGCTCCGATGAGCGCAGAGGATCTCGAGCGCTACGAAACCGAGATCGAGCTGCAGTTGTACCAGGAGTACAAAGCCGTTCTCCCGATGTTCCGCTATGTCGTCGAGACCGAGCGGCGTTTCTACCTCGCCAATGACGTGAAAATGGAGCCCAAGGGCGAGGCCGGCCACACCTGGCTGGAGATCCAGCTGGGCGATGCCTGGGTCTGGGATATGTACCGTCCGGCGCGGTTCGTATCGTCGGTTCGGGTGGTCACCTTCAAGGACGTCAACGTGGAGGAGCTCCCCGAAAAGGAGATCTAGCCCTGGCCGACGGCCGGAGGGTGCTGGGCGCGGCCGGAGAAGAGGCCGTGGCGGCGTGGTACGCCGGGCACGGCTACGTCGTGCTGGCCCGCAACTGGCGATGCGCCGAGGGCGAGCTCGATGTAATCGCCAGAAACGGAGCCGTCCTTGTGGTGTGCGAGGTGAAGACGCGTCGCGGCGACCGCTTCGGAGCGCCGTTCGAGGCGGTCACCAGGAAGAAACAGCTGCGGATCCGGCGCCTGACGGCCCGTTGGCTGACCGTGAGCCAACCGCGGGTCCGGCCCCGCGACATCCGCTTCGACGTGGCCTCCGTGCGCGACGGGGTGGTCGAGGTGCTCGAGGGTGCCTTCTGAGGGTAGGAGGGTGGCGCGTCGGGCGGGCTGCGGCGGG
>CAXMLU010000735.1:0-1531 GCA_964194255.1 uncultured bacterium | reverse complement strand
GGTCATGGCCCGGCGCTATTCGGACCGGCCGCCCCGCTACGCCTACGAACTCACGGGCGCCGGCCACGACCTGGCCGGCGCCCTCCGGCTGCTGGCCGCCTGGGGGGTCGGTCGGTCAGAAGACGCCGAACCTCCCCGTCATGATGTCTGCGGGACACCGCTCGAAGTTCGCTGGTACTGCCCGACGTGCAGCCGACCCGCGGACGAGAGCTCTAGCGATCCGCCTGCTGATCGCCTTCGCTACCTCTGATCCCGGCCTACTGCGAGGAGGCCCGCGCCTTGGCGCGCTCACGGCGCGACGGGCGGCTCGGCGGCGGCAAAGACCCCGATGAGCCATTGGTGGCCACGGTGACCGCGGGCGGCGCCGTCGCCGATCGCTCGACGTCCTCGCCTACGAGGACCATGCTGATCCCCCCGACCACGTCGCTGATGAGGTTGTAGAGCACGCACATGAGGGCGTTGAGGAAACTGCCGAAGATGGCCAGAACCCCGCCGCCAATGGCGACATTGCGGAAGATGACCTTGCCGTGGAATTTGTAGGACGTCAGGTCAAAGAGGGACCGGATCAACTTGGCCAGGTTGTTCGTGAAGCCCGCGGCGGCGGCCACTTGCCAGAGGATCACCCCGGCCACCAGGAACGTCACCAGCAGCGACAGGTAGAAGAGCAACGAAAGCTTCAGCACCGACCACGTGTCGATACTGCGGATCACGCGGCGGACTCGCTGTGGTTGCGGCACTCCAGAACTCCTTAGACGGGCTGCTATGACGCGCCCGAGCGGCAAAGAAAGCGTAGCGGCCAGCCCCCCAAGGGACTAGTCGCCCTCCTCCGTCGACAGCACGGGCGCCACGGACGCGACCACTTGGCCCTCATCGAGGTTCATGACTCGGACACCGGTCGCATCCCTACCCTGTGACGAGATTTCTCTCACCGGCATGCGGATGGTGACCCCGGCCGACGAGATCAGCAGGATCTCGTCCTCGAGACCGACCATGAAGGCCGCAACCACGGCGCCCTTGCGGGCGGTGAGCTTGATCCCGCGCACGCCTTGGCCGCCTCGGCCCTGACGATTGAAGTTCTGGAGCTGGGTTCGCTTTCCAAAGCCGGCGTCTGTGACGAGCAGGATGGCAGTGTCGTCCTTGGCCACATCGCACGACACGACCGCGTCCTCGGCCCGCAAGGCCATGCCCCGGACGCCCGCCGCATCACGACCCATCGGCCGCACGTCCGCTTCCGAGAAGCGGATGGTCATGCCCTTGGCCGACACCATGAAGATGTCGTCCTCGCCGCTGGTCTGGATCACCTTCACCAACTCGTCGCCGTCCTTCAAGTTGATGGCGATAAAGCCTTCCCGACGCGACTTGTCGTACTCGGTCAGCAACGTCTTCTTGACCTGTCCAGATCGGGTGGCGAAGAACAGGTACGTGCTGCTCGCGTAGTCCCGCGTGTCGATGATGGCGCGGATGCGTTCGTCGGGCGTCAACGGCAGCAGATTGACGATGGCGGTGCCTTTGGCCGTGCGCTCCTTCATGG
>CAXMLU010000734.1:0-5406 GCA_964194255.1 uncultured bacterium | reverse complement strand
GGTGAGGTTGAACGCACCTACCGGCTGGTGCGGCTCGAGGGCGGCGCCGCCCAGATGGCTTACCATTCGCCCACCAGCCAGTACGGACAGATGTCTCGATCCGACCGGTACGATCACCTCGACGTCGTGGCGACGATGCGAGAGCTTGTCGACTACATCGCCTCGGGTCGGTTTGCCGATGAGTGGGACGCCGAGCGCGACAACGGCTATCAACGGCTGAGCGAACTGCGGGCCAAGGCCATGGCCCCGGAAATCCTCGCCTTCGAGGCCGATCTACGAACCAAGCTCGGCGAAGGGGCTCGTTCCGCCTGATGCCGTCGGGCCGACCGGCCCCGCCGGCCCCTCCGCGAGGTCATTGGGGCTGATGTTCAAGCTCGGTACCATCGCCTTCGTGGCCCGGCGGTGCACGTCGCCATGTTGCGCGACGAGACGGTCCGCCGTCGGAAGTGGCTGGAGGACGAGGCCGGCGCAGCGATTGGCATCGTCCATGCCCTGCTCTGGGTGAGTCGAAGCGCGGATCTTAGGTGCGGCCCGGGCGGTAGCGTGTCCCTGGGAGGAGCACCATGAGTGAAGACCGAGGACGAGTGCGCGTGGAGAAATGCCACAAGCGCGTTCGTGCGTACCTGGCCGGTGAACTGGTGTGCGACACGATCCGGCCGCTGCTCGTCTGGGAGATCCCCTACTACCCGACGTACTACATACCCGCTGACGATGTCCGCGCCGACTTGGTGGCGACGGGCGCGACCGACCACTCGCCAAGCCGGGGCGAGGGCGAGATCCATGACCTCAAGGTGGCTCGGGCCACCGCTCCGGCGGCCGCCCGCCGCTACGCGACCTCTCCCCTCGAGGACTTGAGGGACGCGGTGAGAATCGAGTGGAAGGCCATGGACGAATGGTTGGAGGAGGACGAGCCCGTCTACGTCCACCCTCGGGACCCCTACACGCGGATCGACATTCTGGCCAGCTCTCGACACGTTCAGGTCGTCGTTGATGGCGTCACCGTGGCCGACTCCCAGCAGCCGCACATCCTGTTCGAGACCGGGCTTCCTCCCCGCTACTACCTCCCGCTGAGCGATGTGAGGCTCGACCTCCTCGTCTCGTCGGCTTCCCAGAGTCAGTGCCCATACAAGGGGACGGCGACCTACTGGTCCCTGCAACTCGACAGCCGGCGCATTGACGACCTGGTGTGGATCTATCGCACCCCGATCCCGGAGAGCGAGAAGATCGCCGGGTTGGCGTGCTTCTACAACGAGAAGGTCGACCTCGTGTCGACGGCGTCCTCCAGCCCGGACCAAGTTCAGCTGAAGATCGGCCGTCGGAGTTGGAACTATGCCACGTTCGGCTGAGCGATCCGATCGTTGCACCGCTCCTTGCCGATCTCGCCGCTGAGTACGAGAGTCGATACGGTCCCGGCGACGAGATGACCGCGACGGACGAGGCCGAGTTCGACCCTCCATCAGGATTGTTCTTGGTGGTCGTCGACGACGACGTCGCGGTGGCGGGAGGGGGCTTCCGGCACCTGGCGCCCGGCGTCTGCGAAGTGAAGCGGATGTGGACCCACGCCGATCAACGGCGCCGGGGACACGCGTCGGCGGTCCTACACGCACTGGAGGACGCGGCCCGGAAGGCCAACTACACGGTGCTTCGACTTGAGACCGGTCCTGCCCAACCGGAGGCGAGCGCCCTCTACGGCTCGCGGGGCTATCGGCGCATCCCGGCCTACGGGCGATATCGCGCCGCCGTTGCCTTTGAGCGCTCGCTACTGTCTGGACGATGAGCTTCGCTCCACCGGTCGCCGACTTCGTCAACCTCGACCGTTACCCCATCGTCGACCTCAACGGAAATCGGGGCCGCCAGCTCGTCTCCGTACATGCAAACCCAGCTGGCCGCGACGGGCGTGTGCATCGTCGAGCAGTTCATCCGGCCTCACGCGCTCGCACGACTCGTGGCCGAGGCCGATGAGCTGGCGCCCCGCGCCCATCTGTCCGATGTCACCGGCACGCCGTACATCGAGCCGCCGCAACCCGAGTATCCCGCCGGCCATCCCCGGCGGACGCTGGTCCATACCCGCCTCAGGGCGGTGGCGTACGACCTCTTTCCGGGCACCTCGGGGCTGCGGCAGCTCTACGAGTCGGACGAACTCATGGGCTTCGTCGGGACGGTGCTCGAGAAGCCGCCGCTGTATCGCTACGCGGATCCGCTCGGAGCGCTCAACCTGGCGGTGATGACCGACGGCGACGAACTCGGCTGGCACTACGACCAGACCGATTTTGTGGTCTCCGTCGCCATTCAGTCCAGTGAACGCGGCGGCGACTTCGAAAGCGCCCGTCGCATCCGCTCCGCCGATGACGAGAACTACGACGACGTCGCCCGGATTCTGGCCGGGGAGCCGCTCCCCCTCGTCGAGACCGTCCCCATGCGGGCGGGCACGCTCATGCTGTTCGAGGGCCGCTTCTCGTTGCACCGGGTGAGCCCCATCGTCGGCCCCCGGCCTCGCTACGTCGGGCTCTTTGCCTACGACACCAAGCCCGGCACCGTCAGCTCCGAGCTGCTGCGCCGGGTCCGTTACGGCCGAGCCTCGTAGGGTCTGGTCGGCTTCCCGGTGCCCGCGCCCGACGACCTCCCCGGTATCCAGATCGGCGAAAGCTTCATCGGTGACGGTGTCGATGCCGCCCACATCAACACCGTGCTCGGCCCCCGCGGTGGTCCGGTCGAGACGGCCTGGGCGACCGCCCTCGCCACTCCGAGCCTCGGTCACAGCCGGTTCGTGGCCGTCGTCCGTCCCGGCACGCCCGTTCAGCCGTTCACGCTGTTCGTCAACAAGGCGCCGGTGCAGGATGCCTCGTCCACGCACGCCCGCCTGACCTGGGGGCCGGCACAGGCCGGTGTAGCCACCGGCGTCGCGGAAGCCCTGGACCGCGGTGTCATCGACGAAGCCGACGCTGGGCGGCTCCTCCTCATCGCCGCCGTCTGGGTCGACCCGGGTGCGGCGGACGCGGACTCCGTCTTCCGTAACAACCAAGAGGCGACCTGGCGCGCATTGGCGGCCGGCGCCAAGGGAGAGCCGTCGACCGCCGCGTTCAGGGCGGCCGCCGACGACGGCGCATGGAACCCTTTCTTCGGCCTCGATCCTGATCGGGCCGGTCCATTAGGATGAGCGAGATCGACGGGTCAGAGGAGTTTGTGGAGCGCCTCGTAGGTGTGCTCAATGCCGGCATGCTGGCCTTGATGACGAGCGTCGGGCACCGAACGGGTCTGTTCGACACGATGGCGTCTCTCGGTCCAGCGACGAGCGAAAGGATTGCCGACGCGGCTGGCCTCGACGAGCGCTATGTGCGGGAGTGGTTGGCGGCGATGACCACGGGCAGGTTCGTCGATCACGATCCCGGCACCCTAACGTTCGCCCTACCGCCCGAGCGCGCCGCCTGGCTGACCAGGGCGGCAGGACCGGACAACCTGGCCGTGCAGGCGCAGTATGTGGGTCTCCTGGCGTTGGTCGAAGACCAGCGACTGCTTCAGCGTCGGTGGTGGTGTGCCGTACGCCGAGTTCCCGAAGTTCCAGGCACTGATGGCCGAAGACAGCGGCGCGGTCCAAGACGCCAGCCTTCTTGACGTCACTCTGCCCCTGGTTCCCGGCCTCACCCAGCGCCTCCAGACGGGCATCGACGTCGCTGACGTGGGCTGTGGTTCCGGTCACGCTGTCAACCTCATGGCGGAGGCCTTCCCGGCCAGCCGCTTTGTGGGCCTCGATCTATCCGACGAGGGGCTGGCCGCCGGCGCCGCGGAAGCCAGTCGCAAGGGGATCCCCAACGCCCGTTTCGAGAAGTGCGACGCTGCCGCCTTGACGGGGCCGGAACGGTTCGACTTCATCACGTCCTTTGACGCCGTGCACGACCAAGCCCGTCCCGACCTCATGCTTCGTGGGATCGCGGAGTCACTGCGCAAGGACGGCATCTACCTGTGCGTCGATATCGCCGGCTCGAGCACGCTGGCCGAGAACCTGGACCACCCGTTGGCACCGTTTCTCTACACGATCTCGTGTATGCACTGCATGACCGTCTCGCTGGCGTCCGGCGGCATGGGACTCGGGACCATGTGGGGTGAACAGAAGGCCACGCAGATGCTCGCCGACGCCGGGTTCACCTCAGTTGAGGTGAAGCGCGTGGAGGGCAACATCTTCAACACCTTCTACGTCGGGACCAAGGCCTAAGCCGTGCCCGATTTGACGGTCACTCAGCTCACGACGGTCATCGGCGCTGAGGTGGCGGGCGTCGATCTGGCGGCGGACCTCGATGGACCCCTCGTGGCGGCGCTGCGGCGGGCGTTGCTCGATCACAGGGTCGTGTTCGTCCGGGATCAGAGCCTCGACACCGCCTCGCTGACGCGACTCGCCCGCCGTTTCGGAGAGCCCACCGAGGCGCACCCCGTCGAACCGAGTGTCCAGGGCCATCCCGAAGTGCTGGCCCTCGACTCCGACGAGGGAGCGCGCGCCGACGTGTGGCACAGCGATCTGACGTTTCAGCCCCGGCCACCCCTAGGAGCCTTCCTCCATGCCAAGGTCGTTCCCGCCGTGGGCGGCGACACGATCTGGGCGGACATGGCGGCGGCCTACACGGCGCTGTCGCCGGTGCTGCGCGCATTTCTGGAGAGCCTTACGGCCTCCCATTCACCGTCGAAGGCGGGCGACTACTTCGCGCAACGTGACGCCACTGGCGACCGGGCCGTTCGCACCGCGGCCGCCGAGCCCGTGCATCATCCCGTCGTTCGGGTCCACCCGGAGACCGGTCGGCACAGCTTGTTCGTGAATCCGCTGTTCACCACCAAGATCGACGGCCTTCGCCGGCGGGAAAGCGATGCCCTGCTCGAGGTGATCCAGGAGGTCGCGACCCGGCCGGAACACGTCGTGAGGTGGCGGTGGAAGGAGGGCGACGTGGCGTTCTGGGACAACCGCTGCACCATGCACTACGCCCTGCTTGATTTCACCGCCCGGCGCCGGATGGAGCGAGTGGCCCTCGAAGGTGACGAGCCGGTCGGAGCCGGCCTTGTCGCGGGCGACGCCACCGTCCGGCGCTAATGCGCCGCCGTCAGCTGCACGACGAGCAGGATGGCGATCGCCCCAAAGCAGAACAAGTGGTCCCGGCACACCGATCGAGCCAACGCGCTCTGTTCGGCCAGCGGATCGGTACGGGCGCCGAGGCGCACCGCGCGCGGGACGGTGTGGCCGCCCGCCAGCAAGATGGGCGCCGTCGCCAGCCCGAGCGACGCCCAGCCCGGCCAGGCCGATCCCTCATGGCGAACCACCTCGGCGATGACCCCGCCCACAGTGGCCAGCATGGCCGCCAGGACCAGCCGGCTCATCGGGCTGGCGTCCGTCGTCACCCGCCGGTAGTACCCGGCGATGGAGGC
>CAXMLU010000733.1:0-3050 GCA_964194255.1 uncultured bacterium | reverse complement strand
GGGGGTTGATTAGGTAGGGGTAGAGCTCTCGGGCGACGTAGCGTTTGAGGCAGCGGATGATCTCTCGTTTGGAGCGTCCTTCTTTGGTGCGCCGCTCGACGTAGTGGCGGGTGCGTGGGTCAGAGACCATGCGAACCATGACGACGCGCCACCGGGCTTCGTTGGCCCGTCGGTCGCCGCCGCGGTTGAGGCGTTTGCGCACGACCAGCCCGGAGGAGGCGTCGATGGGCGATGGGCCGCACAGATGAGCGAAGGCGGCTTCGCTCGATGGTGCTCGCGCTCAGCAAAGCGGCAGCGCCCCGCCGCCGGCGGTCTGGGTCAGCCTTCGATGCGCTTTCTGGGATAGTCCGCCGTCCCCCACTCGGGAGGCAGGCTGTCTTCGGGTCGTTCTTGCGCTGGCGAAGCATGATGTGGTCGTGTCCGAGGACAACCTGGTGACGGATGGCTACGACGCCGTGTACGAGGCGCTCCCGCGGAGCGAAACGTTCAGACGTATCTGGACGGAGCACGCATGCGGAGCCGACTATCCGCCCGGCTACGACCACATCAGCTTCCTTACTCTCTCCGAACTCAACGCCGTCGGCGGGTGGCTGGGACTCGGCGAAGGCGCGACTCTTGTCGATCTCGCCTGCGGGGCCGGCGGACCCGGCCTATGGCTGGCCCGCCAGGCTCGGGCCTCCCTGGTCGGGGTGGACCTCTCGACGGTGGGCCTCACCCGCGCCCGGGATGGCTCCGAACGAGTCGGGATGGCCGATTCGGCCACCTTCGTGGCGGGGTCGTTCGCGGCGACCGGCCTGGCGAGTCGAGTCGCCGATGGAGCGGTCAGCTTCGATGCCCTCCAATACGCACCTGACAAGGCCACTGCCTTCCGGGAGGCCGCCCGCGTGCTTCGCCCCGGTGCGCGGCTCGTGTTCACGGCGTTCGAGGTCGAGCCCGAGAGAGTCGCAGACCTACCCGTTCTCGGGGACGATCCTGTCCCCGACTTCGCGCCGCTGCTCGAGGATGCCGGGTACGTCATCGTGCACTACGAGGAGACAGCCGGCTGGCGCGAGCGTGTCCTTGGTGCCTTCGGGGCCGTCTTGGATGCGCATGAAGCCCTTTCTCAGGAACTGGGTCTTCCCGCTTACTCCGCCCTTGCCGGCGAAATGACGCTGACGTTGGACCGGGACTTCTACCGTCGTCGCGTCCTCGTCGTCGCTGCATCCCGCTGACCACGCACCCGACGGCTATCTCTGGGCCTGGATCTCCAATGCTTCGGCGGCGAGCCCGACGTATGGCGCCGACCGCGACGGGCCGGTGACCAATGCCGTCACGTCATCGCGATGGGCGAGCCAGGTGAGCGCAAGTGCGCCCGTCGATGACATGGTCCGCCACGGGCCGTACCTTCGCGAGAGCTTCACGGCGCTCGCTGGCCCGGCCGCGCATCACCAGTTCATCATCCCGAGGACCGGGCAGAGCGTGGAGGACGCACTGCGGATCCCGACGCAGGTCTCGCCACTTGGGTGAGCGCTCGGCGATGGCGACGAAGATGCTTCCCTCCGCAAGAAGGCCACAACGGGGTGAAACGGGGACTCCCGTCTGCCCTGACCGTGGCCAGATACATGATCCCGTGCTCTACCCAATGCGCCGACGGGCGTTGGCCAGGTCTTCGGCCTCCTGCTCCACCCGTGCCCAGTTCGCGATGGTCCGGACAGTAAGCCCTCGGCGTCGGGCGGAGGTCCCGCTCAGGAGGAGCAGTAGCGCAGACAGGTCGATAGGGTCGGACCCATGGAACAACGGCACCTGGGAAGCCAGGGTTTGACGGTGTCCGCCCTCGGCCTCGGCTGCATGGGCATGTCACAGGCATACGGTCCTGCCGACGAGGACGAGTCAGTTGCCACCTTGCGGCGGGCGCTGGAAGTCGGGATCACCCTGTTCGACACCGCCAACGCCTACGGCGCCGGCCACAACGAACAGCTGGTTGGCCGAGTGCTCGCCGATCATCGCGATCAAGCGGTGGTGGCCACGAAGTTCGGGATCGCCGGTCGGCGAGAGGGGCGCATGGTGGTCGACGGCCGGCCGGAGTATGCCAAGACGTGCTGCGAGGAATCGTTGCGACGCCTGGGGATGGACACGATCGACCTCTACTACCTGCACCGCGTCGATCCCAACGTGCCCATCGAGGACACAGTCGGTGCGATGGCCGAGCTGGTCGCCGCCGGCAAGGTCTGCTATCTCGGGCTGTCGGAGGCATCGGCGGCCACCATTCGCCGGGCTCACGCCACCCACCCCATCACGGCTTTGCAGAGCGAGTGGTCACTGTTCAACCGGGAGCCAGAGGAGACCATCCTGCCGACCCTGCACGAGCTGGGCATTGGGTTCGTGCCCTTCAGCCCGCTGGGTCGTGGCTTCCTCACCGGTGAGATCACCACGCCGGATGACTTCGGGCCAGACGACTTCCGGCTGACCAACCCGCGCTTCCAGGGTGAAAATTTCACCCGCAACCTCGAGCTGGTCGACCGGGTCACCAAGATGGCCGCGGCCAAGTCCTGCACTCCCGGCCAGCTGGCGTTGGCGTGGCTCCTCACTCAGGGCGGAGACGTAGTGCCGATCCCGGGCACCAAGCGGCGCCGCTACCTGGACGAGAACGTCGTGGCTCTCGACGTGACCCTCTCCGCTGACGACCTGGCCAGAATCGACGAACTCCTCCCCGTCGGCTCGGCCGCCGGGCCGAGGTACCAGGACATGAGCGCCATCGACCAGTCGACCTGAGCAACGTGGCCGGCCGCCCGCAGGACGGCCGGCCACAGTCACAGCTCGGTGAGGGATCCTTACGAGGCGGAGGCCATTCCGACCACGGGCTGGTTCAGAGGCGTGGCTGCCCGAGCCCTTGAACTGCGCGTCGCCGAAGGCGAATACGCCGCTGTCGGAGGCGTCCAGCCAGCAGCCCTGTCCGGAAGGCGTGCCGGCCATGCCGACGAACGGCTTGTTGAGGTGGATCGCTCCTGTCGAGCCGAAGAAGGCGGCGTCGCCATAGGTGAAATGCCGCCGTCCGAGGCCACCAGCCAGTA
>CAXMLU010000732.1:0-7835 GCA_964194255.1 uncultured bacterium | reverse complement strand
GCCACATCTGGTGGCGTTACCCACCGCCCACCGATGGCGGCCAAGTCGTCATCGGTCGCCCCACGGGCGACCGCACAACCCTTTCAGACGTAGATCGGGACTTCGTGCTGGTGAGCCTTTGCGAACAGCTCGCGTACCGGCGGCACTCCGATCCCTGCGGTCTCGTCGCGCCGCGCCGTTTTCAGGAGTTCGGTTGCGTCGCCTGCAAGCACGATTCCGACCGTGTGACCGATCTCCAGCGAGCCGTTCACGGCAAGGTGGAGCGGGATGGATGCCCGAGTCGGATCAGAGGTCCCGCTGGCCGCCATGTACAGAATCTGCATGACCAGAGTATACGTATCGGTGGCCCCTTCGACCGATCTCGCCGTGCCGGAGAGCACTGTTGCATTGAGATGCTGCGACGCCGCTGAATCGCCTGAAGCGCCGAAGAGGTCTGCCTGGGGTGTTGCGGGGGCGCCACGCGGGTATCCGGCAATCGCGAGCCAAGGCGTCTCACCGACAGTTCGCTGGTCGCCGAGAAACCCCATAAGCACCAAACCATCACCCAGCGATCGGTCTCGCGCCGACCCCTTGTCGTCCCAACCGGACGGCGAGATACTCGTTGCAGGAAAACCAAAGGGGATACGGTGGCTTATCGATATCGGATGCAGTCCACAGCGAAGTACGGCCATTTCAACGAGGTAGTCAGCACGCTCCATCAGCTCAATGAGATCTCCGGGCGACGAGGATGGGCGGTTGGTCGCATACTCACGCCGTTCGTCGGGGAAGGAAACGTCGTTGTCTTGGAGACGGATTACTCCGATCTGGCCACCTTCGAACGGGAGATGAACGAGTTCTACGCCGATCCGGAGACCATGAAGGTCTTGCGGTCGGGCGTTGAGTTCGTCGTCGAGGGCTCCAACCGCGACGAACTGTATCTGGACGCGCCGACACTGGCGTAACCACGCAACCAGCGAGAGCTCGTCCGGGCCCGACGGCGTCGAGAAGCAGACGCCCAGCTGGAGGGGTTGCTGACAGCCACAGGGATGTGACCGTCCGATGTTCCCCCTCCGCCGAACGGCCTGCGGCCCATGGGGGGGCGACGGCTGGGGTCTCGCGAGAGTAAGTTCGCCAGACCAGCGCGCAACCTACAGGAGGGTCCGAGTCATGGCGACGACATTTGGCATCAGCCACCACTTCAAGGGCGGAACGGTCGAGCAGTACGAGAACACGATCAAGGTCGTGCACCCCGATGGCGGCAAGGGGCTTCCCCCGGGGCAGACCTACCATGCTGCCGGCCCGACCGACGACGGCTTCATGGTCGTCGCACTGTGGGACTCGGAAGCTTCGTGGGTGCAATTCCGCGACGGGACCCTCCTGCCAGGGTTCGCCAAGGTCGAGAACGGGATGCCCGGGCCGCCCGAGGAGACGCCGTTCCAGGTGCACAACTCGCTGTCAGCCTGAGTCGTCGCCAGCGCCCGACGGACAGGTCATGGGAGCCGTGCGCGCCCCGGTTAGCCGGTGCATATGGCAACTACCCAACAAGCGAGCAGGCATGCCGTTCCCGAGTGGGCGCGGTCGACCTAACACTGCACCGGGCGAGAGGCCGAAGCCGGCGAGTCGGCATCGGAGGAACGACGTTCCCATTCTGACTGGCGGCTGCGGCCGCACCGATAACAAGCAATGTCGAACGGGTGCGGTGCCGCTCGACACCGAAGCACCGGTTCGAGGTGGTTCGGCAATCGATCATGGTGCTCATCGGGTTCCCTCTATCGTCGCTCGGCGCTTGACGGAACTTCTGAAAGCAGAGGCGGCAATGACGACGTTGATTATTTTCCACGAGGTCGACGATGTCGACCATTGGCTTCGCTCACCGCGGCGGGAGGAAGTCTTCGGCGCCATTGGGGTGACGATGCGTACCTTCATCGACCCAGAGAAGACGAACCGGGTCGGGTTGATCGCGGAAGTCCCCGACATGGATGCCTTCCGAGAGCTGATGCAGTCCGAGGTGGTGGCGGCCGCGATGAAGTTTGACATGGTTCGGCCCGAGACGATCGTGCAGCTCGTCGAGTCGTGACCAACGCCCTTGTGATCGTGGAGGTGGTCTGTCCAATCGCGTTCGGCTGAGGTCGCAGCAGACCCCTCGAGCTAACAACTGCCGATCCGGGCACGGCCTGACAGAGGTCGGCTCGCCGTGGATACGCGCCAACGTCCTCCCGCTCCTGGCTGGTCCCCCTGAGCGGCACATCGGGCCGATCATCACATCGACGCAGTATCCATAGTCGACGCCGATCCCCCAATCGGTGACGCCTTGGGCATCCGGTAGGTGTAGTTCTCGCACGGGCTGTCGCGGTGACCGCAACGCCCGCAGATCGTTGGCGTTTCCCGAGCGGACCACGCCTGGCATGCGACCGGGCGTCGATGATCCGCCTCTCTCGCTGCAGGCGTTCTGTCGCCGATCGGTCCCGCTACCGGTGGAGGTCGGGGCCAGGGATGACGGGCAGCTCGGAGAGGCCGCGCAGCACGAGTCCGTCACCATGGCCCCAATGCAGGTCATCGACGGGGACGGCGAGGCGCAACTGGGGAAAGCGGTGCAGCAGCGATCCGAGGGCAAGTTGGCCTTCCATGCGGGCCAGCCCGGCGCCGAGACAGTGGTGGATGCCGTGCCCGAATGCCAAGTGTCGGACCTCGGCTCGCTCGATGTCGAGCTGCTCGGGGCTCGCGTACCGGTCCGCATCGCGGTTGGCGGCGGCCAGGGAGATGATGACCTGCGCCCCCTGCGGGATGGCCACACCCCCGATTTCGACCGGCTCGATCGCATACCGAAATGTCGAGTGGGGAACGGGAGCGTCGTAGCGCAGGAACTCCTCGACGGCCGCAGCCAATTTGCGGGGGTCCGCACGCACTCTGGCGAGTTGAACGGGGTTGCGGATCAGGGCGACGACGCTGTTACCGATGAGGCTGGTGGTGGTGTCGTGTCCGGCCACGATCAACTGGAAGATCGTCGAGAGGAGTTCTTGGCTGTCGAGGCGCTCGGCGCCGTCGCGGGCGCTGATCAGACCGCTCACCAGGTCGTTGCCGGGCGCGCCCTGCTTGGCCTCGACCAGCGCGCTCAACATTGCCACCACCACATCGGATGCTTGCTTGGCCCTGGCGTACTCGGCTGGCGTCGATGTCGGGACGAGCAACGCGGTGAGGCCCCGACCCAGCCGGGCACGCTCGGATTCGGGTACCCCGAGCAATTCGCAGATGACCGTGAATGGCAGCGGGAAGGCAAATGCGGCGACCAGATCGACTGAGCTGTCGGGGCCTTGGTTGGCGAGACCGTCGAGCAGTTCGTCCACGATGGCCTGCACTCGCGGCCGCAGCCCCTCGATCCGCCGGGGGGAGAAGGCGCCCGAGACCAGACGGCGCAGCCGACTGTGATCGGGCGGATCAACGCTGAGCATGTGCCTGGCGAACGCCGGACCGGGGAGACCCTCGGCCACCACACCGGCGCTCGTGGCCAGCGCCGCGTGCATGTCCTTGGACAGCCGCGAATCGTTGAGAGCGGCGAGCGCCTCGTCATAGCGGACCACCAGCCAGGCGTCGTGCCCGTCGACCAACGTCACCTGGTGAACCGCGCCCAGGTCGCGAACTGCGGCAAACACCGGGAACGGGTCGTCCCGGTCAAACGTCCCCCAGGCTGCCAGCGCGTCTTGTGTCTTCATTCGCTTCCTCGGGGAACGACGCTAGCCCCGGTTTGCTGGGGACCGCGCCTCCAATGGCTCGCTGGCCGGAGTGCGACTGCCGACATCGACGTCTGTCGACGCGTCGTCGTATCGTGGGCCCGCGTGGGACTCCTCGGGTGGGCAGGGCCAGGAACGTCGGATGAACCTGTGCACGTGACCGAAGGGGCGGCCATGCAGGTCGGAGACCGCCGCGTGGATGCGATGGGGGCGTCGCGCCCCACCTTGAGACCGTGACGAAGCCGGCAGTGCCTGGCCAGCGCGAGGACACTTGGCAGGGGGTCGACGAGGGCTGGGGCCGGCTGGCCGTCGACTTCGCCACGCTTCTTGAACCCGCCAGTTGTCGGGAGTATGTCGCCTTACACCACCGCCTCGGCATAAGCGCCGGTGACCGGCTGCTCGATGTCGCCTGCGGGGCCGGCCTGGCTGTGGAGCTAGCTGGCGTGCGTGGCGCCCGATGCGCGGGGATTGATGCGTCGCCTCGACTTGTTGCGATCGCCCGCGACCGCAATCCGGACGCTGACCTGCGGGTCGGCGATATGAACGCGCTGCCGTGGGACGGCGAGGCTTTCGACGTCGTGACGAGCTTCCGCGGCATCTGGGCTACTACGCGCGGCGCAGTCGCCGAGGTGCACCGAGTCCTCGTCCCGGGCGGACGGGTCGGGCTGACGGTGTGGGGCCACATCAAAGCATCACCCGGGGCGTGGGCGCTGGCACCGTTGGCCATGGCCGCGGCTCCCAAGGTGCAGAACCAAGCGGCCATGGTTTCGCTCGGTCGGCCTGGTGCGGGCGAGGCGCTCCTGAGGGGCGTCGGCTTCACCGACGTCGAGCGCATCGACATCCCCTACGTGTTCGAGTTCGCGGACCCCGAGGCCTACGCGCGGGCCCTGGCATCGACCGGTCCGGCCTTTGAGGCCATCGAGGCGGTGGGTGAGGCATCGTTCCTGCACGCGGCGGCGGATCTGGCTCGGGAGAGAATTCGCGACGGACTCCCGCTCCGGGCACCCATCGCGGTGGTGGGATACATCGCCGGCAAGCCGGCGCGGCGGGCCGCCGTCGACAGTAGGCAGGCCGCGATCCTCGAAGACGAGCGATCCGACGCTGGCTTCCTCGCTGCGCCCGCGAACACGCCGGAGGCACAAAGCCTGTTCGACGACGACCTAGAGGGCGGGGGCTACGTGACGAACGTGTCGCGGCTCTGGGCGTACATGCCGACGACTCTGCGGGACCTTTCGGACCTCATGGGGCAAGCGACCCGGGCGGGCTCGCTTACCTTTCGACAGCGGTGTGTGCTCGTGACGGCCGCCGCGTCGGCGCTGGGCGACTCCTACTGCTCGCTGGCGTGGGGCAAGAAGCTCGCGGAGGTGGCCGGGTCCGACGTAGCTGCAGCCGTCATTCGGGGCGAATACGAGGACCTCGACCAGGACGAGCGAGCGCTGGCCCAGTGGGCTCGGCGGGTGGCCACTGACCCGAACGCCATCGCTGCCGACGACGTCCAGGCACTGCGCTATCGCGGCCTAGACGATGCGCAGATCTTTGCCATCACCGCGTTCGTGGCGCTCCGCCTCGCGTTTTCCACCATCAACGACGCCCTAGGGGCAAGCCCGGACCGCCAGCTGGGCATTTCGACGTCAGTGCAGGTCCGCTCCGCCGTCACCTTCGGCCGCCCGGTAGAGGTCGGCGATGGGTAGGCACCGGGCGCGGTCGGGACTTACGCCTATACGTACCCCTTCCCTGAGCGTTGCCTGAGGACTAGCCTCGGAAGCAGACCGCATGCCATCGATCCGGGCAACAGAGGTCATGCGTCTTGGGCGCGGCGATCGCGTCTTATGAGGGCTTTGCCGGACCGCCGTGGGGATTCACCCTGCGGGAATCGAGCGAGGAGTCGACCAAATGACCACGACGGATACCCCAGTCAACAATGGCGTCAACGTCGAGGCGTTGCTGGGCGCAAAGCAGGCGCTGACCGAGGCGCCCGAGGCGGCGCAGTTCCAGTGGCGGGCAACGTGTGAATGGCAGAACGGCACCCATAGCCGCTCAACCGTCGAGGGCTTCTTCGGTCTCGGTGAGGAGCAGAGCCACCGTACCCGGTACTCGTTCGACGCCGACCACCCCGAGGTCTTCGCCTCCGAGGACAACGGCGCGACCCCGGTCGAGTTGGTGCTCGTGGGCCTCGCGAGCTGCTTGACCGCGGGCGTCGCCGCGGTGGCGCAGAATCGGGAGATCCAGCTACGCAAGGTTTCGGCGACGATCGAAGGGGCGATGGACGTGCGAGGCATTCTCGGCGCGGACAGCGACGTCCGTAACGGCTTCAGTGACATCACCGTGACCTACGACATCGATGCCGACGCGTCGAGCGCGGACATCGAGGCGCTCGTTGCGCAGTCGCAGAAGCGCTCGGCTGTATACGACATCATCACAAACCCCACGAACGTGAGCGTCCGGGTCCGCTGACGCCGGCATCGCGCGAGCCGGGGTTCTGTGCGCACGACGACCGTCGTCATCGGGGCCGGGCACTGCGGGCTCGCGATGAGCCGGTGCCTCTCCGACTGCTCGATTGACCATGTGGTCCTCGAGCGGGGTGAAGTCGCGAACTCGTGGAGGACTGAGCGGTGGGATTCGCTCCGGCTGCTCACGCCGAACTGGCAGTGTCGCCTCCCCGGCTACGCCTACGACGGTGGCGATCCCGACGGCTTCATGACGATGCCGGAGGTCGTCGACTTCATCTCCGACTATGCCAAGGTGGTCGCAGGCCCGGTGGAGTGCGGCACAACGGTAACGTCGGTGCGCCGCACGGATGGCACCTACCGTGTCACCACCGATCACGGAGAATGGCAGTGCGAGACAGTCGTCCTCGCTACGGGGGCGTTCAAGGTGCCGAACGTTCCGGTCTTCTCGGAGGCGGTGCCTTCTTCGGTGACGACGTTGACGCCGATGGAGTACCGCAACGCCGAGCAGCTCGGCGACGGCGGGGTGCTCGTGGTCGGCGCGTCGGCGACTGGCGTACAGATTGCGGCCGAGATCCAGCGCTCCGGTCGCGAGGTCACGTTGGCCGTCGGCGAGCATGTGCGCGGGCCGCGCGTGTACCGGGGCCGCGACATCCAGTGGTGGATGGAGGCGGCTGGCGTGCTCGACGAGCGGTACGACGAGGTCGACGACATCGTGCGAGCGAGGCGCGTGCCGTCGATGCAGCTCGCCGGCTCGCCCGAACGGGCGACATTCGACCTGAACGCGCTCACGGCCATAGGTGTGAAGCTCGTCGGTCGACTCGCCGGCGTCAATGGCGGCCGTGCACAGTTCTCCGGATCGTTGCGCAACAAGTGTGAGCTAGCGGACCTCAAGCTCGGCCGGCTGCTCGACACCATCGACGAGTGGGCGACGGCCAACGGCCTGGACGACTCGGTGCCGCCGTCCCACCGGTTTCCACCGACCGGGGTGACCGCCTCGCCGCCGCTCGGACTGGATCTCACGAGCGGTGAGATCGAGACCATCATTTGGGCGACGGGCTTCCGGCCGGACTACTCCTGGCTCGACGTCAAGGTCCTGGACGGCAAGGGGATGATTCGGCACGACGGAGGCGTGGTCGATTCACCCGGCATGTACCTCCTCGGGAGCCCTTTCCTCCGCCGGCGAAAGTCGAGCTTCATCGACGGCGCTCGCGTTGATGCCCAAGACCTCATCGTCGAACTGACCGCCTACCTCGACCGTCGAGCTTCGCCGGCGAGGGGTTGAACGCGAGCGGCGCGAAGAAGCCACGGTCTTCCAGCGCGATGTAGGTGGACGGCCTGCCAGGTCTGCGGTGTGTGGCCTCAGCGGCTCAGTGGATGTCCCGGCCCCCGTTCGGGGCAATCCCCTGGTTCCCCGAAGCCGTAGAATTGTTGACCAGTCTAAGAGGGGACCCTTCGTGAACCGTCGGCTCGTGATGTCATTCGTATCCTTCGGTGCGGTCATGGTGTTCGCCGGATGTGGGAGCTCGTCGTCGAAATCGTCACCGACCACCGCCGCGCCCGCCTCCCCGTCGACCACCAGCGGGTCAGCCGCCCCGACCACCAGCGCGCCCGCCGCGCCGCTGACCAGTGTGCCGGCGGCCGCCGGCACACTGGTCAGCGGCGCGGCGGGCGCGCTGGT
>CAXMLU010000731.1:0-2236 GCA_964194255.1 uncultured bacterium | reverse complement strand
TCCTCAACGAGCGTGTCGCTCAACACCACCCCAGAAGCAGGCCCTGGGGTTGGGACTGACGGGGAGGTCGGCGGAGTTGAGGCCAAAGCCGACGCCCAGCACCAAGGGCACGCCCAGCACCAGGTCCGTGCCCCGGGCCTGCTCCTGGAAGATACGTCGACACCCCTCGGCCGACAGGAAGCGCTTGCCCCCCGCCTCCCCTTCGGCGGAGATGATCGATTGGATGGCGGCGACCGAACGAGCGTTGCCGTGGCCGTTGGCGGCCGGAATCTCGGCTCGCCGCCACGCCTCGTCCCAGGACGCCTCGGCCCGAAGGGGTGGATTGATCAGGGTCCGCACCGCGATGCTCGTGGGGTCGATGCCCTCGACGGCCAACGGCGGCGGGGGGATGACGTTGACCGCCCGGCGGTCGTGCTCCGGTCCGAGGCCGATGTGAAAGTCGGCGTCGAGCGCCTCGGCTACCTCCTTGGCGAAAAAGGTACCGAGCGTCCGGCCGGTGATGCGGCGAACGACTTCACCCACCAGGTACCCCTGGGTGATGGCGTGGTAGCCCGAGGCGGAGCCTGGCTCCCACCACGGAGCCTGATCGGCCAGGCGGGAGGTGGCTAGCTCCCAGTCGTAGAGATCCTCTTCCCGCATCGGTTCTTGCCAACCCGACAGGCCGGCCGTGTGGCCGAGCAGGTGACGCACCTCCACGCCTGACTTGCCGGCGGCCGCGAACTCCGGCCAGTAGCGGGCCACAGGCGCAGAGAAGTCGAGCTCTCCGCGATCGGCCAGGATCAGAGCGCACAGAGCGGTCATGGTCTTGGTTGTCGACCACACGTTGATGATCGTGTCTGACTCCCAGGGAGTACCGGCCGCATCCACCGACCCGCCCCAGATGTCCACCACTGGACTCCCCTCGTACACGACGGCCACCGACGCGCCGACGTCCAGGCCGGTATCCAGGTTCGTCGCCAAGGCGTCTCGCACCATTTCAAAGCGCAGGTCGTATGTGCCGCGGATCTCCGCCATCGATCGTCTCCTTCGACCAGCGTTGTTGTCGGGACGCTACTGCGTATGAGCTCAAGCGCCATACTGGGGGTCTCGGCCGGAAGGAGGACCAAGTGGCGAGAGCGATTTGGACGGGCGCCGTGAGCTTTGGTCTGGTCAACGTACCCGTGAAGGCGTATGCGGCAGTCCATGACCACTCGGTGCACTTCAATCAGTTGGAGAAGAAGACGGGCGCCCGCATCCGGTACCGCAAGGTGTCCGAGAAGACGGACAAGGAACTCGAGGGCGACGACATCGAGTCCGGTTACGAGATCTCTCCTGGGAAATATGTGGTCGTTGACCCGGACGAGCTCGCTGAGTTGCGGCCGGAGACGACGCGCACCATCGACATCGAGGCATTCGTTGACCTCGCCGACGTCGATCCCATCTACTACGAGAACACCTACTGGCTCGCCCCCGACCGCGAGAACGCGGAAAGGCCCTACCGACTTCTGATAGCGGCGATGGAGGAGCAACAGCGAGTGGGAATCGGCACGGTCGTGATGCGCACGAAGCAATATCTCGCGGCCATCCGTCCCCTTGATGGTGCCTTGGCCATGTCGACGATGCGATTCGCGGATGAGGTCGTGCCGCAGTCCGAAGTCGACGCGATTCCGGGACGGCGCGCCAAGCCCGACGCAAAAGAGTTGAAGCTGGCCACCCAGATCATCGACTCCTTGGCCACGGACTGGGACCCGAAGCGCTACCACGACACCTACACGGAGGAGCTGAAGGACCTCATCAAACGCAAGGCCAAGGGCGAGAAGATCGTCATCGAGGAGACGCCTGCCACCAAGGCCACCAACGTTGTCGATCTCATGGAGGCCCTGGAGGCCAGTCTGAATGCGGCCCGAAGGACGCCGAAGAGACCTGCGGCCAAGAAGGCAGCGGCCAAGAAGACCGCGTCGAGGACCCGCCCATCGAAGCGTCAGAGTGCCTGACGCCGACGATCCAAGCGACCTCTACCAGCTCCCGCCGGAGCAGTTCACCGCGGCGCGAGACGCGTTGGCCAAACGGTTGCGCAAGTCGGGAGATTCCGCTGCCTCGGCCGAAATCAAACGGCTTCGGCGGCCGCAACCGACCGCTTGGGCCATCAACCGGGTGGCATTGTCGGCGCCGAAGCTCATCGACGAGATGCGGGAGGCGGGCCTGGCCCTCCGGTCGGCCTTCGAGCAGGGTTCCAGACAGGGCGGCGGACTGGCTC
>CAXMLU010000730.1:0-8156 GCA_964194255.1 uncultured bacterium | reverse complement strand
GCTTCTGCGCGGAGCAAGGCCAGCCTCTCGCCGTCTATGCCGCCTTTTGCGCCCTCACGGATGTGCTCGGGGGGCCGTGGAGGCTCTGGCCGGCCGAGGTCCGCCGGCCGGATGGCGACGGCGTGGCGCGATTCGCCGCGGACGACCCGGAGCGGGTGGGGTTCCACCAGTGGCTCCAGTGGCTGGTGGACGCGCAACTGGCCGCCGCCGGGCAGGACCGCCGGGTCGGGCTGATGCACGATGTCGCCATTGGCGCCGACGTGCGGGGCGCGGATGCGTGGATGTGGCAGGACTATCTGGCGCTCGATATGCGGGTCGGCGCTCCTCCCGACGACTTCAACACCCTCGGCCAGGACTGGGGGTTTCCTCCGTTCGACCCCTGGCAGCTCCGATCGGCGCGCTATGAGCCCTTCCGCCGCATCGTGCAGGCGGGGATGCGCCACGCCGGGGGGCTGCGGTTCGACCACGTGATGGGCCTGTTCCGGCTGTTCTGGATACCGGAGGGCGAAGGACCCACGGCCGGAACCTACGTCCGGTATCCCTGGAGTGATCTGCTCGACATCCTGGCTCTGGAGAGCCACCGGGCTCGTGCGTACGTTGTCGGGGAGGATCTCGGGACGGTGGAGGACTTCATGCGCAACGAGCTCAGTGCGCGCGCCGTGCTGTCCTACCGGTTGCTCTGGTTCGAGCCGTCGCCACCCGAGTCCTATCCGGTGGAGGCGCTGGCGGCGATCACCACCCACGACCTGCCGACCGTCGCCGGCCTGTGGACCGGGGCCGACCTCCGATCCCAGGAGGAGCTCGGGCTAGCGCCCAACGTGGCCGCAACGACGGCCGTCCGAGACCGGCTAAAGGCATGGTTGCAGGCCGACGACGAGACGCCCCCCGACCAGGTAGCCGAGGGCGCGTACGGCCTGCTGGCGGAGGCGCCTTCGGCCATCCTGGCCGCCACCCTGGAGGATGCACTGGCCGTCGAGGAGCGCCCGAACATGCCGGGGACGATCGACCAGTGGCCGAACTGGTGCTTGCCGTTGCCGCTCTCCCTCGAAGCGATTGAAACCGATCCCCGGGTCGAGGCGGTAGCCAAGAAGCTCAACAACCGCGGCGCCTCCCCGACCACCCAGGGCGGGCAGGGCGGGCGGACCAAGCGCAGGGCAAGGACGGCCCGATGACGATCAACCCGGTCGCCGGCGCGGGGTTCACCGCCGGCGCCGAGGCCTACGAGCGAGGCCGGCCTTCGTATCCGCAAGCCGCCGTTGACCGGCTGATCCGGGAGTTGGCTATTGGCCCGGGCCGGCTAGTGGTCGATCTGGCCGCGGGCACGGGCAAGCTCACCCGGCTGCTCGTGCCGTCCGGAGCTGAGGTCGTGGCCATTGAGCCGGTCACGGCCATGCGCCAGCAATTGCGGATGGCGCTGCCCGGCGTTCCCGTCGCGGCGGGGACAGCCGAGGCCCTGCCGCTTGGCCCTGGCCGGGTCGACGCGGTGACGGTCGCCCAGGCCTTCCACTGGTTCGATGCGGAGCGGGCGCTGGCCGAAATCGCCAGAGCCCTCCGGCCCGGCGGCGGTCTGGGTTTGATCTGGAATGAACGCGACGAGTCGGTCCCGTGGGTGAAGGAACTGGGTCGGGCCATCCGGTGGGATGTGAGCATGCCCTACCACATGGGGACGGACTGGCGGACGGTGGTGGACGCATCGGGCCGGTTCACTCCGATGGGCCGCCAGCAGTTCCCGTACGGCCAGGAGCTCGACGTCGACGCGCTCGCTGACCGGGTGGCGTCGACCAGCTACGTGGCGGCCATGACCGAAGCCGAAAGGGCACCCCTGCTCGGACGGGTCCGAGCGTTGGTCGATGGTTTCCCGCCCCGGTTCACCCTGCCGTATGTCACCGAGACGTTCTGGTGCCGGCGGGTCGGGCCGTAAGCTGCCGCCCGTGGACCTGCCGGTCATGCCGCCCGTTGCACCGATGCTGGCCAAGTTGGCCCGGGAGTTCCCGCCCAGCGGCGAGGTCATCTACGAGCCGAAGTGGGACGGATTTCGCTGCATCGTGTTTCGCGATGGCGATGAGGTGGAGCTGGGCAGCCGCAACGAACGCCCGTTCACCCGCTACTTCCCCGAGCTGCTCGACCCGCTGCGCGACCAGTTGCCGGCGAAGATCGTGCTCGACGGCGAGATTGTGATCGCCACGCCGAACGGCTTGGACTTCGACGCGTTGCAGCAACGCATCCACCCCGCCGACTCCCGCGTGCGCATGCTGTCTGAGCGCACTCCGGCGGGCCTGGTGGCCTTCGACATCCTCGCCCTCGGCGGGGATGACTTGCGGCGTCAGCCGTTCGGCGATCGTCGACGCTTGCTCGAGGGCGTCCTCGGTGCGGGCACCCCGCCCCTCTACCTCACTCCGGCCACCCGGGACCGGGATGTGGCCGAGGACTGGTTCTCCCGTTTCGAGGGGGCCGGCCTGGACGGGGTCGTCGCCAAGCCCATCAACCTGGCGTACGAAGAAGACCGGCGGGTGATGATCAAGGTGAAGCACGAACGGACCGCCGACTTCGTGGTTGCCGGCTACCGGTGGCACAAGGCAGGGGAGGGGGTGGGCTCGCTGATGTTGGGCTTGTACGACGCCGAAGGCGATCTCCGCCATGTCGGCGTGATCGGCGCGTTCCCTGCCGCCCGCCGCCTGCAACTGGTCGAGGAACTCGCACCCTACCGGGACGGAGCGGGCACTGATCATCCGTGGGCGCAGTGGGCTGATGCGGAGGCACACTCGGGGGGACGGCGCCTGCCAGGCAATGTCAGCCGCTGGAACGCCAAGAAGGATCTCTCCTTCGAGCTGCTCCGGCCTGAGCTGGTCGTCGAGGCGGCCTACGAGCATCTGCAAGGAGACCGTTTGCGGCACACGGCCCAGTTCCGCAGATGGCGGCCCGACCGGACTGCGGCCAGCTGTACCTACGCGCAGCTCGAGACGGTGGCGCCCGCCGAGCTGGCCACCGTGTTCGGCGCGTCGGGTGTCGCATGAGTCCGCTCCCCGTACTGCACGAGACGGCTCTGCTCGTCCCGGTGCCCGTCGCGGAGTCCCTCGTCGGCGAGTTGCGGCGCGAGCACGATCCCAGCGCCGCGGCCGGAGTGCCCGCGCACGTCACAGTAATGGTGCCGTTCCTGACGCCGAAGGAACTCGACGCCGAGGTGATCGCCGAACTGCGGGCACTTCTCGGCGCTACGCCGGCGTTCGACTTCCAGCTCGCTGGGGTGGGGTGGTTCGGCCGGACGGTGCTGTACCTCGCACCCGAGCCGGCCGAGCCGTTCATTGTGCTGACCGAGCGCATAGCCGACACGTTTGGCACCGCTCCGTACAGCGGTGACTATGACGACATCGTGCCCCATCTCACCGTGGCTCACGCGTCCGACGGGGTGGAGTTGATGGCGGTGGCCGATCGCCTCAGCCGTGGCCTGCCCTTGCACGGCCGGGCCGAAGAGGTGTGGCTGATGGAGAGCGACGCGAGGGCGTGGCGTCAGCACGAACGGATCGTGTTGGCCGCGGCCGAACCTGGTCCCTAGCTGGAGAAGTGCTTCATCAACTGAGCGAACTCTCCACCCGGGTTCGGCGGGACGATGTATCCCTCTTCGTCGCGGATCTCCTCGAAGTGATCCCGCACGTCCTCGAGGGTGAGCTTGGGGTTGTAGTAACCCTCGGTCAGGCCGACGAAGAAACGGGCGATCCGGCCGCCGGCCGCGCTGTAGACCTCCCCGGTCACCGGGCAGTCCTCATGGCAGAGCCACGCCACGATGGGCGAGACGAGCGCCGGGTCGAGCCGGTCGGCCATCCGGCCGAGCAGGTCCTCGGTCATGCGGGTCTTGGCGACCGGGGCGATGGCGTTGGCCTTGATGTTGTACTTGGCCCCTTCCGCGGCCAGCACCCGGGTGAAGCCGACCAGACCCATCTTGGCCGAGGCGTAGTTGGTCTGACCGAAGTTGCCGAGGAGCCCCGAGTTGGACGACGTGTTGACGACGCGCCCGTAGTTCTGCTCGCGCATCTTCACCCACGCCGGCCTGGTGACATAGAAGGCGCCCTTCAGGTGCACGTCGATGACCGGCTCCAGCAAGTCCGCTGTCATGTTGTGGAACGTCTTGTCGCGCAGGATCCCGGCGTTGTTGATCACGATGTCAACCCGGCCGAAGGCGTCAAGGGCCGCCTGCACAATGGCCTCGCCGCCTTCCGGAGTGGAAACGCTGTTGGTATCCGCGATGGCGACACCGCCGAGGCCCTCAATTTCTTTGGCGGTGGCATGGGCCGGGCCTTCGCTGCCCCCCGAACCGTCCACCGACCCACCGAGGTCGTTCACCACGACCTGCGCGCCGCGCGAAGCCAGGAGGAGGGCGTGCTCTCGCCCAAGTCCTCCGCCCGAGCCTGTGATGATCGCCACCTTGCCGTCGAATCCGAGATCTGCCATGAGGGGACAAACTACGACGTACGGTGCTCCGATGACCAACCACCGGCTGGTAGACGTCTTCCGCGACGTCGGGCGCGGCGTGCTCCCACCGGCGGACGGGGAGGTCGAGGTGGTGTCGGCGCCGCCGGGTTGGTCGGGGGCGATCTGCGCCTTCACCGCGCACACCATCGTGGCCGCCACGCTGCCGGGGGAGGAAATCGTCGACCGGCTTCCTGATGATGACCTCGGCGCGCCGATGAGCCCGGTGTTCCAGTCGTGGCTCGGAGCGGCGCTCGGTGACAAGGTGCCCGGCGTACTCGATGCCGTACTCGTGGCGGCGGGGACAGGGGAGGGGAAAGGGGCGCTTCGCCGGACGGAGGCCGAAGATCATCCTCGCGTCCGCCGGGCTGGCCGGCTGCGTGACGACCTGTCGGTCTGGGCGCCCACGTCGGGCGGAGCGGTCGTTTGCCTCGGACGAGGCTTGGCCGACCGATGGGAGGTGGCGGTTGAGGTCGAACCCGTGAGTCGGGACCGCGGGCTGGGCCGTCAATGCATCCGCGCCTCGCTCGGACTGGTTCCAGTGGGCAACGTCGTGTTCGCCCAGGTCTCGCCCGGAAACGCCGCCTCGCTCCGCGCCTTCCTTTCCTGCGGCTTCCGTCCTATCGGCTCCGAGGTGTTGTTCGGCCGCGGCGGGGTTGGGGTCCCCGCCGAGAGGAGGAGCCTGGGGTTGGGGCCCCAGGCGGCCAAATAGACATCGCGCGTGAAGGCCCCCGGCGGGGGAACCGGGGGCCTCACGCGAGCGGCGAAGATCTATCGCCGGCGGTCGATGACAAAGGGCGTGCTCGACGGGTGGAATGAGGTGTGGCCGACAAACACTCGTTCCGGCGGCAGTTCGTGGCCGTCAACCTTGAAGTTGATGTGCAACGCGTCGGCGCAGTGGGTGGTGAAGTCGATGCCATCGATGCCGCCGTAGTTCACGAAGCGGAACGTCATGACATGGTCCTCGGGCCCAACGGCCACTCTGTCGTCCTTCTCGAGCTTCACCGGAGTGGGCTGGCCGAACGTGCCACCGGTCCAGATGGTGCCCGTGAGAACCTTGGCGTTATCGCCGCGGTGGGTGACCCGGAGATGCCAGCCGTCCTGGTCATGCCACAGGTACACGCCGCCGAAGTCGTTGGCATCGAGGCCGGCCGGCCTGCCGTTGACCTTATCGGGCCATTGGTCGTCGACCGTGGTATGGCACCGAGTGGATCGGACGGTAGGTGCGCTCGAAGCGAGCGGGGCGAGCGGGGTAGGTCCGGTGGACGTGGCATTGGTCTTCGCCGTGCCGCCGGAACCGCCGGTCGACGCGCCAGAGGGGAGTCCGGCCACGATGCCGGCGAGCAGCGATACACCGACCACCGATCCGGCCAGCAGCTTCTTCTTCATGTCCATGTCACGTTCTCCTTGTTCGGTGAGCCCGGGGAAAGGCCCTGACAAGGAGAATCGCCCCGAGGCGTTGCGAAACGAGGAGGGAGATATGAGGAGGCTGTGAGGGGGGCCTGTCCCCACTAGCCTGGATACCGAGCGGAAGGGGTCCTCATGGGTCAGCGATCGTTCGATCTCGTAGTGCGCGGCGGCCGGCTGGTGGACGGCACGGGGACACCGGCCCAAGCCGCCGACGTGGGCGTGCGGGACGGCCGGATCACCGCCATCGCCGAACCACGCTCGCTCTCCGATGCAGCCGAGATCGTCGACGTCGATGGCCTCGTGCTGGCGCCCGGTTTCATCGACATCCACACGCACTACGACGCGCAAGTGCTCTGGGACCCCGATCTCACTCCCTCGTGCTGGCACGGAGTCACAACCGTCGTCATGGGCAACTGCGGCTTCGGGATCGCTCCCACCCGTCCGGAGCACCGGGGCACCATCGCCCGAACGCTGGAGAACGTCGAAGGCATGTCGGTGGACGCGCTCCAGGCGGGCATTCCGTGGACATTCGAGACGTTCCCGCAATACCTCGACGTCCTGGACCAGCAGGCCACCCGGTTGAACGTGGCTGCCCTCATCGGTCACACGCCCCTCCGGCTCTACGTGCTCGGGGACGAGGCCGTGGAGCGCGCAGCCACCGAAGCCGAGATCGCGCAGATGCGCCAGCTGGTGGCCGAGGCGCTAGCCGCCGGCGCCATCGGTTTCGCGACATCGAAGTCACCAACGCATTCCGGCGACGGAGGGAAGCCCGTCCCATCCAGACAGGCCGAGCCGGACGAGGTCTTCGAGATCGCCCGGTCGCTGGCTGAAGCCGGACATGGTGTGGTGCAGATCACCCCCGGCCCCGGTCTGTTCTTGGAGCAGTTCTCCGCGCTCTCGAAAGCGCTGACCAGACCGGTGACCTGGACGGCGCTCCTGACCGGTATCGGACGCATGCCGGCGATGGACACGCTCGAACGCCAAGCCGGTTTCGGCGGCGATGTCTGGCCGCAGATCGCCTGCCGACCACTCGTCATGCAGGTCACGCTCGCCGACCCTTTCCCCTTTGCCATGCAACCCGCCTTCAAGGAGATCCTCGGCCTGCCACGCGACGAGCGAGCCGAGCGGTACGCCGATCCGGCCTGGCGCGAGCGGGCCAAACCTGATCTCCGGCAGGGCTACGGCGAGCGGTGGGCCCAGACGACCGTGCAGGAGACGACCGCCCATCCCCATCTGAAGAACGGCCCGACCCTTGCCGCCCTCGCCGCCGAGCGCGGCGTCGATCCTCTCGATCTGATGGTCGATCTCAGCCTGGCCGAAGACCTGAAGACGCGGTTCCGGATCGTCCTGGCCAATGACGACCAAGACGAGCTGGCTCGCTTGCTGCAAGACCCGCGGACGGTGCTGGGTCTCTCCGATGCAGGTGCGCACACCAGCCAGCTCTGCGACGCCAACTTCAGTACCCATCTGCTCCAGGTGTGGGTTCGGGAGCGCGGCGTGCTTTCCGTCGAGCAGGCGATATGGCGCCTCACATCGCAGCCGGCCCAGATCTTCGGCCTGACCGATCGCGGGGTCGTCCGCCCCGGTGCATTCGCCGACCTGGTCGCCTTCGATCCCGAGACGGTGGGGGCGGGGGAACTCGAGCGGGTCTGGGATCTTCCGGCCGGCGCCGACCGGCTGATCGCGCACTCGACCGGCATCGAGCACATGTGGGTCAACGGCCACGCCGTTCGACTTGACGGCAAGGATGTCGACGGTGCCCGGCCCGGAGCACTGATCCGAGGAGCGAAGCCATGACCGTGCTCACCGCTATCTCTGCCGATAGCCACGTGCTGGAGCCGTACGACCTGTGGACCTCGCGCCTGGCCGGCGGTCCGTTCGCGGACCGGGCACCCCGCATGGTCGAGGACAGCGCGCATGGGCACGTGTTCGCCATCGACGGGTTGCGGCCCTTCGCCATCGGCCTGGCCGGCGCGGCCGGCAAGCCATCGGACCAGCTTCGCCCGACCGGCAACGACGTGGCCACCCTTCGGTCGGGTGGGTGGGACCCGGTGGCCAGGCTGGACGACATGAACACCGACGGAGTGGCAGCCGAGGTGCTGTACCCGTCGGTGGGCATGAGCCTGGCCCAGTCCAAGGACCGCGAGTACCAACTTGCGTGCATTCGCGCCTACAACGACTGGTTAGTTGACTACTGCGCGGCGGGTCGGGGTCGCCTACTCGGCCTGGCCATGATTCCCACCATCGACGTGGAGGCGGCGCTGAGCGAGGTACACCGGCTC
>CAXMLU010000729.1:0-5189 GCA_964194255.1 uncultured bacterium | reverse complement strand
CCCGCCACACCGGCGCTCGAGGCTCGTCGAAGAGGACCTCCACGGGCTCGCCGCGGATGGCGGCGAAGGCGGTCGGGACCCATCGTTCGGCGCCGGCCAACGGCGAGGGCAGAACATCTTCGCGGAACCAACCGACATCTCTACACTCGAGAGGGTGGGCCGCCAACGTCCCGCCCACCGCCTGACAGTGGAAGACGACGGAGTACAACGGCACGCTGGTGAACCCCAGGCGAAGTCCGTCAAGCACGGCCAGGATCCGCAGAGGCTTGGCGTCGATGCCGGTTTCCTCCCGCACTTCCTTCACCGCCACCTCCGACGCCGAGTAGCCCACGTCGGCCCAGCCCGTCGGATACAGCCAGACCCCCGAATCGCCGCGCTGGACGAGGAGCAGCTCGCCCCGGTCGTTGCCGACCACAGCGCCGACGGCCACCTTGGGGGTGACGTAGCCGGCCACTCCGTCACCGACGAGCGAGAACCACTCCGCCTCGAGCGCCTCGGCCTCCAACTCGTGACCGGCCGATACCCGCATGTCGGCCGCCACCTTCAGCACCTCTTCGAAGCGCTCCCGCTCGTAGAGGCTCTGGGTGAAACCGAGGCCGGTCCGGGCGATGCCCGAGAGCGCCTCACTCCACCGCAGAAGATCACGAGCAGAGACCGCGTCCTCAGGCGCCATCGACCTTGAGGCTTCCGGGGAGGGCGCGACGGGCGGCGATCTGCACGGGATCCCAGGTTGTCCCGAAGGGAGGGGCGTAGGCCAGATCGAGATTCACCAAATCGGAGGCGTTCAACCCGGCGGTGGCCGCCACGGCAATGACATCGATGCGTTTGGCCGCCCCTTCCCGGCCGACGATCTGACCGCCGAGGACGCGTCCCGTGCCGCGCTCCACCACCAGCTTGACCGCCATCGGCGGCGGGTCAGGAAGGTAGTCGGCCTTGCTGGTGCTCTCTACGAACGACGTCAGGACTTCGAAGCCGGCCGCTTCCGCCTCGGCGACATTCAGGCCGGTCCTGGCCACTTCGAGCGAGCACACTTTCACCGCCGCGGTTCCGACCACTCCCGGGAACGTCGCGTAGCCGCCGCCCAGGTTGATCCCTGCCACCCGACCCTGTTTGTTGGCCACCGTGCCGAGGGCCATGTACACCTCTCGACCGGATACGCGATGTGTGGACGTACAGCAGTCCCCGGCCGCGTAGACGCCGCCGTCGGAGGTCTGCTGTCGCCGGTTCACGCGGATGGCTCCCGCCGCGCCGAGCGTGACTCCGGCGTCGCCGACCAGCGCCGAGTTCGGTCCCACCCCCATTCCGAGCACCACCAGGTCGGCGGCCACCGCGTCGCCGGACGAGGTGAGGACCTGACCTGACCCGTGACCGGCCCGTGGCGGCACGAAGGCGGTCACCGCACAGCCACAACGCAGGTCGATGCCCATCTCCTGCATGGCCCCGCCGACCAGCGAACCGATGTCCGCGTCGAGCGACGGCATGACCTCGTCCCCGCGTTCGATAACCGTGACCCTGCACCCGCGCCGTCGAAAGGCCTCGGCCAGTTCGAGTCCGATGTAGCTGCCGCCGACAACCGCCACCTGGCTCACCGACGCCGACTTGGCGTGTTCGAGCAAGTGAGCAGCATCGGTCAGCGTCTGGACGCCGTGGACCAGGTCGCTATCGATGCCAGGCAGCGGCGGCCGAATCGGCGTTGCTCCGGTGGCGACATGCAGCAGGTCGAATCCGAGGTGGTAGGTCCGCTCGTGTTCGTGGTCGCGGACCTCGACCCGGCGAGCGTCGAGGTCGATCGCCTTGCACTCGTGCTGTGTGCGGACATCGATCCGAGATGTGTCCCGGTGCTCCTGGGGGGTCCGAGTCACAAGGTCGTCGAGAGACGCGACCGAGCCGCCGACCAGGTACGGGATGCCGCAGGCCGAATAGCTCGTCCATAGACCCATCTCGAGGGCCACGATCTCCAGGTCGTCGCGTTGGCGGCGGGCGTGAGCGGCCGCAGCCATGCCTCCCGCGTCCCCTCCGATGACCAGCAACCGGTCCGCCATGAACGCGGAAGGCTAGCCACGTCTGTCACCATGGGCGTATGGCTGTAAGAGAAGACTGCCGGCACTACGTCAAGCGTTCCACGGCCGGCGGTGAGGCAATCGAGCGTTGCCGGCTGGACGTGAACACCAGCAATCCGTTTGCCTGCCCGGAAGGCTGCCTGTTCTTCGAGCCGCGCAAAGTGTCCGAGGCGGGCTGGCACCTCCCGGATCGCAGAAAGAAGCGGTAGCGCCGCCTACTGGCCGATGAAAGGCGAGCCGGGGACAGCCAGTTCGGCCCGGTGCCAGGCGATCGTCTTCTCCAAACCGTCCGCCAGCGTATGGCGAGGCTGCCATCCCAGCTCGGATCTGGCCTTGGAGGAATCGGCGCACATGCGGGGGATCTCGGTGGGACGCTCGGGCAGCGCGCCGAACTCCACCTTCACTGGGTCGCCCATCAGCCGAGGATGGTCGACGCCACTTAGCGCATGGCCACCTCCTGCCCGCACCCGACATTGAAGAGCCGGCCTTCTTGTGCCTGGCGTAGTGGCGGCCCGCACGAAGCCATCAGCGATGTCCTCGACGTAGTTGAACTCGCGCGTCTGACGCCCCTGCGTCATGGCGATGTTCTGCCCCCGCAGCGCCTTGGTCATGATCTCGGGGACGACGCGGTCCGGCGTCTGCGCCGGACCGTACGCATTGAACGGGCGCACGAGGACGATTGGCCAGCCGTGACTGCGCTGGAAGAGGCCGCAGTAACGCTAACCCGCGTACTTACTCACGGAGTACGGCGAGATCGGGTTGACCATGGCGTCCTCGCGAAAGGGCGGATCTATGTCACCGTAGACCTCGCTTGTGCTGGTATCTACGAACCGCCGGTATCCCACGTCAACGAGCGCCTGCAGCAGGTTGACGCTGCCCTGCACGTTGGTCTGAATGCACTCATCCACGCGCTGCCACGACTTGCCCACGTAGGTGTGCTCACCGAGGTGGAAGACGTAGTCGGGCTGCGCGGCGCGGGCGAGGACATCCATGGCGCCGCGGTCGAACAGGTCGCCCTCATGCAGGACGATGTCTCCCCGCACGTCGGTCAAGCGAATCGGGAACAGGGAGGACACCACGCTGGTCAGCGCGTGGACCTCTGCACCCTCGGCGACCAAACGGCGGCACAGGTGGGAGCCGACGAAGCCGGCCGCCGCCGTCAGGAGCACTCGAGCATCGCGCAACCCATCCATGGCCGCCTCCCTTCTGCGCAAAGGGCGGTCAGCTCCATAGCGTCCTTGTACGTGTCCATCGACCGCCAGAACGCGGCGTGCCGGAAGGCGTAGAGCTGGCCGGCCGCGCCGAGGGCGGCCAAGGCCTGGCGTTCGAGGTCGTCCCAGATGCCGCGGTCGAGAGCGGCTTGGTCGAGGACGAAGAACCCGGCATTGATCCGGTGGACGGCGAGCACCGGCTTCTCCTGGAACCGTTCGACCTGACCGTCGGCCCGACGCACGATCGTCCCGTATTGGGACGTCAGGGGGACGGGGTCAGCGTGGCCGACCCCGCATGAGCCTGGTGGAAGGCCGCCAGCCGTACAGGTCGACGTCGCCCAGGCCGTCGCCGTAGGTCAGGGGAACGCTCCTTCGAGGAGGTGCCCGCACCCGGCCGCCCGTCCGCCGGTGTTCGTCTCCTCGCCCGTGTCCACCACGGTCACGTCCCACGCCGCCGGAAGGCTCCGGGCGAAGGCCTCGATCATCTCGGCCCGGTAACCGGCCGCCAGCAGGAACCGGATATACCCCTGCGAGGCGCAATGTCCATCACGTGGCGCAGGACCGGCACGCCGGCCACCTCGAGCAACGGCTTGGGCACCTGTATGCGGATAGGCACGCGTGCCCTTGCCGCCACAGACGATCACCGTCTGCACGGCCGTCACGGTACCAATGTCGCTAACTGGGCGAAGAACCGCGACCGCGGCATAACCTCGCCACACCCTGCCGCCGAGGCCGCATCGGCCAGCTGCCGGTCGACGTGGCTCACGAATCCGACCGTGCGCAGCCCGGCTTCGGTGAGCGCGGGGAGGGCCTCGAGCACGCCGGGACGGCCCAGGTCAACGATGACGAGGTCAGCCGGCGGCGCCAGCTCGGCAGGATGGGCGACGAAGACGATCTCTTCGGAGGCCAACGTGGCGGCGACCTTCGAACGATCCATGAGGTCGGGAACATAGGCGACGATCCGCATCATCGCCCGTGCCGTCGCAGGTGCTCCCACGCTTTGGCTGCCCCCCACGTCAGGGCCGGTTCGACGAGGGAGGGGTCGATGTCGGCAAAGGAAGCGGGCGTGAGCCCGTAGAGGTCGCCGGGGAAGGCGCGCTCGTCAAACTCGTCACGTTCGACGGGCGGCACCCCGGCTTGACGGAGGACCTCGGTCGGGTAGCGCACGGCCTGACGAAGGATGGTCAGAGGGGTTCCTCGCTGCTGGTCCACGTCGGTCGCCAGCAAGTCGCGGATCTGCCGCCCAACCTCCTGGCCCGCCTGGCGGCCGGCCTGGGCGGCGGCGGCGCGCTCGTCGGGCTCGGGGCCGCCCTTCCAAGCGGTGAGGATGGTCTCGACGCAATGCTCGACCCAGGCGGGCAGCGCCGCTTCAACCGCATCGGCCAGGGTGGCGGCGTGGCTGTCGATCATCGGGGTCCATGTTGCCCGACTTACGCGCTGGCCCGAAGTGCGGCCTCGATCAGCCCGGCGGGCACGGCGGTGAGCACGCAGGCGAGCACGAGCCGCCCGGTCAGGACTTGGGCCGACGCCGAGCACGGGAGGATGGCGTTGGTCGGTATGCGCAGGCTGATGACGGTAAGCCCGGGCGCGGCCAAGCGCAGTTCATTGTTGATGAGGGACACGACGGCGGTGACCCGAACGCCGTTGAGGGTCGCTTCTAGCCGGCCCGGGGTCATGGTGAGCGGAACGCCGCCCAGAGCCTGGGACAACTCCTGGTCGGTCATCACCGCGCTGACCAGGCCGGAATGGATCCCCAGCAGCCGGACCAGTCGGTCCCGGAGGAGGACGGTGCGATCGAGCTTGACGCCCCGCAATGAGACGTCGATGTGGTCGAATGTGATCCGCCCCTCGGTGACCGGACCGGCGTGGGCGGAGACGCCCTGGACCTCGCCCGCCACGGCCAGCCGACCCACGAAGG